>NZ_NJGW02000029.1:0-43699 GCF_002216225.1 Pandoraea sp. CB10b_02 | reverse complement strand
ACGCCAGCCCGAACGAATTCGCAAGTATTTCGAGCACGGCCCTGTTCGCTATGCAGCTTGATACAAGTTCACAGGGGCCGGATCAATAATAAACTCTCGGCAAGTTGCGCGCGTCCGACAGCATTTCCAGAGTGGCGCCGCATGAAGGCGCGACATGTCCGGCGGTGGAAGAGGCAGAATGTCCCCGTGGTTGGAATCCCTAGGGGGTGGAACAGGGCGGCGGGCGGCTTCGGCGCAGGCAGATAGATTGTTTGTGGCCCACTGAAGACTGGACTCCGGCGATGGTGGCTGCGGAATATCGCTTGTGCCGATGTGGAAGATCCGCGCAAGTGCGTCCCAGCCCCAGGATGTCAACGGAAATGGTCTCCGAGAGATGGCGCCAGCGTTGAGCAGGGCCACGTCTATCGGATTCGACTCGTCGAGGGCGGCCCTGTCCAGGGACAGCTCAATCAGGCGCTGCGTGTGCGACGAGTCGAGTGAATATTGGCGATGTTCCCGTACGTTCCACAAGACGACTTGGCCCTGTGAGACTTGTAGGAACGTGTCCCGATTGAAATGGATGGTCATATCGGAGAAATGGGCACCGGATGGTGCCCATTGTCATCAAGTGAATTTACTTGAGCGGGATGGCCGCCTGGGTCCAATTAGCCATAACGCACGATTCGAGTTGAATCTCTTTCATGACAGTCTCCTGGTTGAAGGTGAATGGCGCCTCGGCCGAGACAAGACCATCTTTTCACGATTCTGACCCGATCGGAACAGGTAAGAGGCCGGGAGTCGGAAGCCTTGGGTCGAAAATAGAAAAGAGGGTGTGCCTGGTTTCCGCTTTTCCGGATTCCCAGATTTCTCCCAATAGAACTTACGTAGTAATACCTAATGTCGGTTGCGCAAACGGTTCGGACAGTGCTGCCGGGGGCTATCGTCCGCGCATTTGCATGTGCCGCAAAAGCCTTGTCCCATAAGGGCTGTGAGCATGCCCGCATGATGTGACCGAACGTTCTGGAACGCGTGCGGGCATGCGCGTTTCGAGGGTTGGGAAGCCTAGTGCAAATCCCAATGATCGCGTTGCAGCAAACCACACACAATAACGTTTCCCTATGTGCGAACGAACCAAGAATTCGGCGCTTCATGCGGGACGCGGGGGATTTCGCGGAGGATGCAAACCATGGCGTCATCCGGCTGCCCTGCGGTTGTCACAGACGATGGTGCCGGGCGCGCGTCCGCGCTCGCACCGCCAACCAGGAATGTGGCAGGAGACATGGCGAACAACGATTACATTCTCGAAACCCGCGGGCTCACCAAAGAGTTTCGTGGCTTCACCGCCGTGAACGGGGTCGACCTGCGCGTCGCGCGCGGCACCATTCATGCACTCATCGGCCCGAACGGCGCCGGCAAGACCACCTGCTTCAACCTGCTTACGAAATTCCTCGTGCCCAGCGCCGGGACGATCTCCTTCAACGGTGAGGACATTACCCGCGAAGCGCCCGCGCAAATCGCGCGCCGCGGCATCATCCGTTCGTTCCAGATCTCCGCCGTGTTCCCGCACCTCACCGTGCTCGAGAACGTGCGCATCGGCCTGCAGCGCAACCTCGGCACCGCGTTCCACTTCTGGCGCAGCAGCCGCTCGCTGCGTCAGCTCGACGCCCGCGCGATGGAGCTGCTCGCCGAAGTGGGACTCACCGAATTCGCCCATACGCTGACCGTGGAGCTGCCATACGGACGCAAGCGCGCGCTCGAGATCGCCACCACACTTGCTATGGAGCCCGAACTGATGCTGCTCGACGAGCCCACGCAAGGCATGGGCCACGAAGATGTCGATCGCGTCACCGCGCTCATCAAGAAAGTGTCGGCCGGGCGCACGATCCTCATGGTCGAGCACAACATGAACGTGATCGCCGGCATTTCGGACACCATCACCGTGCTCCAGCGCGGCGAGGTGCTCGCCGAAGGCCCGTATCACGAGGTCTCGAAGAATCCGCAGGTCATGGAAGCCTACATGGGCACTGCGGACGGCGAACTGCAGGGAGCCCACGGGTGAGGACGTCTATGTACGGAAATGGCAACGGTAACGGTAACGGTGGCGGTAACGGCGCGGGCAAGGGCGGCAGTAACGTGCCGGCGCTGGAAGTCGAAGGGCTGCAAGCCTGGTACGGCGAATCGCACATCCTGCATGGCGTGGATCTGACCGTCGGGCGCGGCGAAGTCGTCACGCTGCTCGGGCGCAACGGCGCCGGCCGCACCACCACGCTGCGCGCGATCATGGGGCTGACAGGGCAACGCCAGGGCTCGATCCGCATTGCGGGCGAAGAAACCATTCATCTGCCGACTTACAAGGTTGCGCACCACGGCGTGGGCTATTGCCCCGAGGAGCGAGGCATCTTCGCCAGCCTGTCGTGCGAGGAGAACCTGCTGCTGCCGCCGTACATCGGCATGAGCGGCAACCGCCGCGAGGACGGCGGGCGGGGCATGTCGCTCGAGGAAATCTACGACATGTTCCCGAACCTCAAGGAGCGGCGCCACAGCCAGGGCACGCGCCTGTCCGGCGGCGAACAGCAGATGCTCGCGGTCGCGCGCATTCTGCGCACCGGCGCGAACCTGCTGTTGCTCGACGAGATCTCGGAAGGTCTCGCGCCGGTGATCGTGCAGACGCTCGCGCGCATGATCACCACGCTCAAGGCGCGCGGCTACACCATCGTGATGGTGGAACAGAATTTCCGTTTTGCGGCCCCGCTTGCCGATCGCTTCTACGTGATGGAGCACGGCAAGATCGTGGAGCGCTTCGGCGCCCCGGAGCTCGAAACGAAGATGCCGGTGCTGCACGAGTTGTTGGGCGTATGAGGTGAGCTACCCGGGGCGAGCACGCCCCGGGCGATGGACCCAGGCGATCAAATCCACGAAGGAGACGAAGATGACGATGCGGATGAAGGCGTTGGCCGTTGCGGCCGCGTTCGGTTTTGCGGCAATGGCCTCGCAGGCCCATGCCGATGGCAATACGGTGAAGATCGGTTTCATTACCGACATGTCGGGCCTGTACACCGACATCGACGGCCAGGGCGGCGCGGAAGCCATCAAGATGGCCATCGCCGACTTCGGCGGCAAGGTGCTCGGCAAGCCGGTCGAACTGGTCACCGCCGATCACCAGAACAAGGCTGACGTGGCGGCGTCGAAGGCGCGCGAATGGTTCGACCGCGGGGGCGTGGACATGCTCATCGGCGGCACCAACTCGGGCACCGGCCTGGCCATGAACAAGGTCTCGGCGGAGAAGAAGAAGGTCTATATCAACGTGGGCGCCGGCTCCGATGCCCTCACCAACGACCAGTGCCAGCCATACGGCGTGCACTACGCCTACGACACCGTCGCGCTCGCGCGCGGCACCGGCTCGGCCGTGGTGAAGGCCGGCGGCAAGTCGTGGTTCTTCCTGACGGCCGACTACGCTTTCGGCCACGCGCTCGAGAAGGCCACCGCCGACGTTGTCAAGGCCAACGGCGGCACGGTCAAGGGCCAGGTGCGCCACCCGCTCTCGGCGTCGGACTTCTCGTCGTATCTGCTGCAGGCGCAGTCGTCGGGCGCACAGGTGCTCGGCCTGGCCAACGCCGGCGGCGACACGATCAACGCGATCAAGGCGGCGAAGGAATTCGGCATCAAGGGCAAGATGCAGATCGCGGGCCTGCTCGTGTTCATCAACGACATCCACTCGCTGGGCCTGGACAACACCGAAGGCATGTACCTCACCGACAGCTGGTACTGGGACAGGGACGAGAAGAGCCGCGCGTTCGCGAAGCGCTATTTCGACAAGATGAAGAAGATGCCGTCGAGCCTGCAGGCCGGCGACTATTCGGCGACGATGACGTACCTGAAGGCCGTGCAGGCCGCAGGCACCACCGATGCCGACAAGGTCATGGAGCAGCTCCACAAGATCAAGATCGACGACATGTTCAGCAAGGGCTATATCCGCCGCGACGGCACGATGGTCCACGATATGTACCTGATGCAGGTCAAGTCGAAGAAGGAATCGAAGTCGCCGTGGGATTACTACAAGGTCGTGGCGACGATCCCGGGCGAGAAGGCCTTCACGACTGAAGCGGAATCGACCTGCAAGCTGAAGTAAGCGGTACGAGTCTTATCGCGATGCACCGAAAGCGGCGGGGCGCCTGCCCCGTCGCGACCCTTCCCCCAGAGAATCGATTTCGATGGAATTTCTAGGCATCCCCCTGCCGGCGCTGTTGAGCCAACTGCTGCTGGGACTGGTGAACGGCTCGTTCTACGCCATGCTGAGCCTCGGCCTGGCGGTGATTTTCGGTCTGCTCAACGTGATCAACTTCGCGCACGGCGCGTTGTTCATGCTGGGTGCCATGCTGGCCTGGATGGGCGGCAACTACCTCGGCCTCAACTACTGGGTCATGCTGATTCTCGCGCCGGTGATCGTGGGCGTGATCGGCGTGATCATCGAGCGCACCATGCTGCGCTGGATCTACAAGCTCGACCACCTCTACGGGCTGCTGCTCACGTTCGGCATCACGCTCGTGCTCGAAGGCGTGTTCCGCTCGATCTACGGCGTGTCGGGCCAGCCTTACGACGCACCTGACATGCTCTCCGGCGCCACCAACCTCGGCTTCATGTTCATGCCGAACTATCGCGCCTGGGTCGTGGTGGCCTCGCTCGTCGTGTGTTTCGCCACGTGGTTCGTGATCGAGAAGACGAAGATCGGCGCGTACCTGCGCGCCGGCACGGAAAACCCCAAGCTCGTGGAAGCCTTCGGTGTGAACGTGCCGCTGATGATCACGCTGACCTACGGCTTCGGCGTCGCGCTGGCAGCGTTCGCCGGCGTGCTCGCCGCGCCGGTCATCCAGATCTCGCCGCTCATGGGCCAGTCGATGATCATCACGGTGTTCGCGGTGGTCGTGATCGGCGGCATGGGTTCCATCATGGGCTCGATCGTGACCGGCCTGATGCTCGGGGTCATCGAGGGCTTCACGAAGGTGTTCTACCCGGAAGCGTCCGCAACGGTCGTGTTCGTGATCATGGTGATCGTGTTGCTGCTGCGCCCGGCAGGGCTGTTCGGCAAACAAAAGTAAGGGGCAGAGCAATGCAACAAGGAATGCAACAACGCGCGCTTTACTCGCTTTTGCTGCTCGCGTTGATCGTCGCGCCGTTCGCCGGGGCGTATCCGGTCTTCATCATGAAGGTACTGTGCTTCGCGCTGTTCGCGTGCGCGTTCAACCTGCTGCTCGGCTTCACGGGGCTGCTGTCGTTCGGCCATGCGGCGTTCTTCGGCAGCGCGGGGTACATCACCGGCTATGCAATCCGCAACCTCGGCTTCACGCCCGAGGTCGGCATCGTCGCCGGCGTGCTCGCGGGAGCGGTGCTCGGGCTAGTCATCGGTTTGCTGGCGATTCGGCGTCAGGGCATCTACTTCGCGATGATCACGCTGGCGCTCGCGCAGATGCTGTACTTCTTCTGTCTGCAGGCGCCGTTTACCGGCGGCGAAGACGGTCTGCAGGGCGTGCCGCGCGGCAGCCTGTTCGGTGTGCTGCCGCTCGACTCGGACCTGACCCTGTACTACGTGGTGCTGGCCATCTGCGCGCTGGGCTTCCTGCTCATCATGCGCGTGGTGCACTCGCCGTTCGGCCAGGTGCTCAAGGCGATCAAAGAGAACGAGCCGCGCGCCATCTCGCTCGGCTACGACGTCGATCGCTTCAAGCTGCTGGCGTTCGTGCTGTCGGCCACGCTCGCCGCACTGGCCGGCTCGACCAAGACCGTGGTGCTCGGCTTCGAGACGCTTACTGACGTGCACTGGACGATGTCGGGCATGGTGATTCTGATGACGCTCGTGGGCGGCCTGGGCACGATGCTCGGGCCGGTGGTCGGCGCGGTCGTCATCATCGTGCTGGAGAACAAGCTCGGCGACATCGGCAACTGGCTCGCCACGGCCACAGGCGTGACATGGTTCCAGACGCTCGGCGAGTCGGTCACGATCGTGATCGGCGTGATCTTCATCATTTGCGTGCTGGCCTTCCGACGGGGGCTCGTCGGCGAGCTGGTGGCGCGCAGCCAGTTCTTCCGGACGATGGTGCAGCAGCAGTCGTAAGGGCTGGGCTGGCTGGGCAGGGCGGCGGGCGCACCGAAATGGGGCGCCGGATCGTCACCCTGACGCATGTATGTCGGAAAAAACCTAATTCGTAGGGGTAAATGCTGACTTGTGGTGCATCGGGTGCTCCTTTATTCTCTCCCTCAGTTCGCGTCACGGCAGGATATAGGGGCGAGGAACGAGGAGACAATAAGCGCGAAACGCGCACCGCCAAAAAGGAAGCGCTGTTGGAGAAAACTCCAACAGCGCTTTTTATATTGCGCTTCGCCGCCGGGCGAGGCCGTCGTCTGCCGCAGTGTGCCATGCGGGCGCCGCGCGCCATTCAGCCAATTTCACGCCACGTTGCGAGAATCGTGTGGGGCAAATACGCGCAATGCGGTCTAAAGACGCTATGCTCGCCGTTTTGCCGCGCAATTCACGTACCGCTTCACGTACCGCTTCACGTACCGATTCACGTGTCGATTCACGTCGCGATTTCTTACCGTATTCGTTCGGCCCGCCCGAGCATCCGCCACCGTATGTTCCGCCTGTCTGCCGTTCCGTCGTTTGTTTCGTCTCTCTGGTCGACGTTGTTGCTGTCGCGCCTGTTGCCGCGTTCCGTTTCGATTGGCGCGCGTGCGGGGAGGGCGCCGTGATGGACTGGGCGCTGAGCGACTTGCTGATGCTCGCGGGCGGGGCCTTTCTCGCGGGGCTGGTGGACGCGGTCGTCGGCGGAGGCGGCCTGATCTCGGTGCCCACCCTCTTCGCGGTCTTCCCGAACGCGGCGCCGCCCGTGCTGTTCGGCACGAACAAGCTGGCCG
The DNA here is from genome assembly GCF_002216225.1 of Pandoraea sp. CB10b_02. Taxonomy (NCBI): domain Bacteria; kingdom Pseudomonadati; phylum Pseudomonadota; class Betaproteobacteria; order Burkholderiales; family Burkholderiaceae; genus Pandoraea; species Pandoraea sp. CB10b_02. The sequence continues at coordinate 36,811 of NZ_NJGW02000029.1, read as the reverse complement.
GCGTGTGGGGCACGGCATCGGCGGCCATGCGCTACGCGCGCGGCATCGAGCTGCGCTGGGCGATTCTGGTGCCGGCGACGGTGGCGGCTTTCGTGTTTTCGTTTTGCGGCGCGTATGCCGTCACGCACATCCCGGCGGACGTCCTGCGCAAGGCGTTGCCGTTCGTGCTGGCGGCGGTGGCCGTCTACACGTTGCGCAAGAAGGATTTCGGGACGGTCCACGCCCCGGTCAAAGGCAGCGCGGGGGTCACCCTCATGGCGGTGGCCGTGGGCGGCGCCATCGGTTTTTACGACGGTTTCTTCGGCCCCGGCACGGGCAGCTTCCTCGTGTTCCTGTTCGTGCGTCTGTTCGGACAGGACTTCGTGAACGCTTCGGCGTCGTCGAAGATCGTGAACGTGGCGACCAACCTGGCCGCGCTGCTGCTCTTCGGCATGGGCGGGCACGTGTGGTGGCAGGTCGGCCTCGGCATGGCCGTCATGAACGTGCTGGGCAGTCAGGTCGGCAGCCGGCTCGCGCTCAAGCACGGCGTGGGCTTCGTGCGCCGCATGTTTCTGGCGGTGCTCGCGGTGCTGATCGTGAAGACCGGGTACGACGCATTCCTGCGCGGCTGACCGGGCGGGAGAGGGAAAGCGGCGGGAACGCCGCCGGGCGTGGCGGGTGGGCGCAGATGCGTCCGATGCCACATGTGGGGAAACCGCACTTTACGAGAAGGTGCCGGTGCCCGTAAGATGGGCGACAATTTACCGACTGCGCGGTCGGTTAATGTCAAAAAAACGAATTCGCATTTTTGTGAGGAGACCCAAATGAAACTGAAGTTGCTGTGCATGGCATCGGCGATGATGCTGGCCGCGGGCGTTGCGAACGCTCAGGTGAAGATTGGCGTGTCGCTGTCGGCGACCGGTCCCGCCGCTTCGCTGGGCATTCCCGAGAAGAACACCATTGCGCTGATGCCGAAGACGATCGCGGGGCAGTCGGTGCAATACATCGTGCTCGACGACGCCACGGATACCACCACGGCCGTCAAGAACATGCGCAAGCTCATCAGCGAAGACCACGTCGACGCCGTGCTCGGCTCGACCGTGACGCCGAACTCGCTGGCCATGGTCGACGTGGCCGCGGAGACGCAAACGCCGGTGATCTCGATGGCCGCCGGCGCGGCCATCGTCGAGCCGGTCGACGCCAAGCGCACCTGGGCCTTCAAGACGCCGCAGAACGACATTCTGATGGCGACCGCCATTGCCAAGCACATGGCCGACAACGGCGTGAAGACGGCGGCCTTCATCGGCTTTGCCGACGCCTACGGCGAAGGCTGGTTCAAGGAGTTCCAGAAGGCTGCCGACCTGAACAAGATCAAGATCGTGTCGAACGAGCGCTTTAACCGCGCCGATACGTCGGTGACGGGCCAGGTGCTCAAGATCATGGGCGCGAACCCCGACGCCGTGCTGATCGCCGGCTCGGGCACGCCGGCGGCGCTGCCGCAGCGCACGCTCAAGGAGCGCGGCTACAAGGGCAAGCTGTACCAGACCCACGGCGTGGCCAATAACGACTTCCTGCGCGTGTGCGGCAAGGACTGCGAAGGCACGTACCTGCCGGCCGGCCCGCTGCTCGTGGTCGAGCAGTTGCCGAACGACAACCCGGTGAAGAAGTCGGCCGCGGCGTACAAGGCCGCCTACGAGAAGGCCTACGGCGCCGGCTCGATCTCGACCTTCGGCGGTCACGCCTGGGACGGCGGCCTGCTGCTGCAGGCGACGATTCCGGTCGCGCTCAAGAAGGCCAAGCCGGGCACGCCGGAATTCCGCGCCGCGCTGCGCGACGCGCTGGAGAACGTGAAGGATATGCCGGGCACCGCCGGCATCTTCAACATGAGCAAGAACGACCACAACGGTCTGGACCAGCGCTCGCGCGTGATGGTGCAAATCGTCGACGGCAAGTGGAAATTGGCGAACTGATGCGCGTCGGGGCTGCCTATAGCACGCAGGCATGCCCCGTTGTCGTATCTGCAGCACTCGCGCCCGGTCGCAGTTGACCGGGCGGCAGGAACGGGCGTTCGCGCCCGTTTTTTTTGAGCGTGGTAGTTTCGCGCTCGCAAGGAGACGGCAGGACATGCGACTGAGAGCGGCACAGGAGAGGCCGCGTTGTCCCAACCTGATCGCCGCAGCCGGGGGGCTGTCCCAGGCGATCCTTTCGAGCGTAAATCCATGACGGGTGAATTCGAACACCGCAATCTATCCCTGGTATTGCTACAGACGCGTGAGGCGGTGATGGGGCTGTTCCGGCCCCTGCTCAATTGTTACGACATCACGGAACAACAATGGCGTGTCATACGCGCCGTCAACGATAGCGAATCGGGGGAGATGGAAATCGGCCAGGTGGCGCGCGAGTGCTGCATTCTCAGCCCGAGTCTGTCGGGAATGCTCGAGCGCATGGAAGCCGCCGGCCTGATCCTGCGTCGGCGCGTGGCCGCCGATCAGCGTCGCGTGATGGTCTCGCTCACGCCCTCGAGCCGGGCGCTGTGCAAGAAGCTCGGCCCGCTCGTCGAGGCGCGCTATCGCTTCCTGGAAGACAAGGTCGGGCGCGACACGCTCGCCGAGATCTACCGTTTGCTCGACGTCGTGCACGACGCGCTGCCGCAGGAGGTGCTTGCCGAGGCGCCGCCCCTGCCGGCCAGGCCGCGCCGTCGCCGCAAGGCGGCTGCCTGAGTGGGACGGAGCAAAGGGGGCGTGAGGAAGGTGGGAGACGGAGAGAGTGACGGCAAGGGTGACGGAGAGGGTGACGGCAAGGGGCCAAGGAGGGCAAGGGATGGCCGCGTCTCAGTAGTCACCCGAGTTTTACCAATGCATAACGATTTATACAATTCATAATTCGCTGCGCTGCGTCACGGGGAACGTGCGGGGTGTATCGATGTGAAGGGGAACGGGGCGGCGGCGCGCCGCGCCGTGCATCACACCGGCTGTCTCGCCAGCCGGTTCAAGAAGTACTCAAACGAAGTGAGAGGAGCATGGATCTTTCGATTGCAGCCATCCTGGCGCAGGACGGCATCACTACGGGCGCGATTTATGCCTTGCTGGCATTGGCGCTCGTGCTGGTGTTTTCCGTCACCCGCGTCATCTTCATTCCGCAGGGCGAGTTCGTGTCGTATGGCGCGCTCACGCTGGCGGCACTGCAAACCCAGAAGTTTCCGCTCACGAGCTGGTTGCTCGTGGCAATGGGCGTGTGCACGTTCATCGTGGAGACGGCGAGCGTGCTGCGGCACAGCGAGCGTCGCAAGTTGGCCGGGCGGCTGGTGCCGGTGCTCGCGGGCAAATATCTGGTGTTTCCGATCGCCGTGTTCTTCGTCGTCAAGGCGCTGGCGCCGATGACGCTGCCGATGCTCGTGCAGATCGCCGTCACGCTGCTGCTCGTGGTGCCGATGGGGCCGATGCTCTATCGCCTCGCGTACCAGCCGCTCGCCGAAGCGAGCACGCTGTTGCTGCTCATCGTCTCGGTCGGCGTGCATTTCGCGCTCACGGGCCTGGGGCTGGTGATGTTCGGCGCCGAGGGCTCGCGCACGCAGGCATTCTCCGACGCGAGCTTCAATCTCGGTTCGGTGATGATTTCGGGGCAGAGCCTGTGGGTGGTGGGCGTCTCGGTGGTGATGATCCTTGCGCTGTACTTCTACTTCGACCGCTCGCTCTCCGGCAAGGCGCTGCGCGCGACGGCCGTGAACCGGCTTGGCGCGCGCCTGGTGGGTATCGGCACGGTGCAGGCCGGCCGTCTGGCGTTCACGCTGGCCGCGGTGCTGGGCGTGCTGTGCGGCATTCTGATCGCGCCGATCACGACCATCTACTACGAGTCGGGCTTCCTGATCGGCCTGAAGGGCTTCGTGGGCGCGATCATCGGCGGCCTGGTGAGTTATCCGGTCGCGGCGCTGGGCGCCATTCTGGTGGGCCTGCTCGAGTCGTACTCGTCGTTCTGGGCGAGTGCGTACAAGGAGGTCATCGTCTTCACGCTGATCCTTCCGGTGCTGCTGTGGCTGTCGCTCACGAGCAAGCATGTGGAAGAAGACGAGGAATAAGCCGGGGCGGACCACAGAATGAAAAACAAATACTTCCTGATCTTTTTGGTGCTGCTGGCCGTGTTGCCGGTCCTGCCGGCGCCGGTGCGTTTGCCTGAATACTGGGTGACGCTGCTCAACTACATCGGCCTGTACAGCATTGTCGCGATCGGCCTGGTGCTGCTCACCGGCGTGGCCGGCATGACGTCGTTCGGCCAGGCCGCCTTCGTCGGTCTTGGCGCATATGCAACGGCGTATCTCACGACCGCGTATGGCGCGTCGCCGTGGGTCGGCCTGATCGTCGGTATCGCCATTACGGCCGCGGCGGCGCTGATTATCGGCGCGATCACCATGCGCCTGTCCGGGCACTTCCTGCCGCTGGGCACGATTGCCTGGGGCCTGTCGCTGTATTACCTGTTCGGCAACCTCGAATTCCTGGGCAAGTACGACGGCCTGAACGACATTCCGACCATCAACCTGTTCGGTCTGGAGCTCGCGAGCGGGCGTCAGATGTTCTATCTGATCTGGGTCGTGGTGGTGCTGGCGGTGGTGTCGGTCAAGAACCTGCTCGATTCGCGTCCGGGGCGTGCGATCCGCGCGCTCAAGGGCGGCGGTGTGATGGCCGAGGCGATGGGCGTGAATACCGCCTGGATGAAGGTCGTGGTGTTCGTCTACGCGGCGGTTCTCGCGGCGATTTCGGGCTGGCTGTACGCGCACTTGCAGCGTGCGGTGAACCCTACGCCATTCAACCTGAACCACGGCATCGAGTACCTGTTCATGGCGGTGGTCGGCGGTGTCTCGCACGTATGGGGCGCGGTGCTGGGCGCGGCGATCCTCACGGTGCTCAAGGACTATCTGCAGAACATCCTGCCGGTGCTCCTGGGAGCGAACGGCAACTTCGAGACGATCGTTTTCGGCATCTTGCTGGTGTTGCTGCTGCAGTATGCGCGTGATGGCGTGTGGCCGTTCTTCGGCAAGATCTTCCCGGCGCGGCGCGTGGCGAAGGCGCCTGCGCAGGCCGAGGCGCTGGGCCATCGTGCCAAGCCGGCGGTGGGCGAAGTGGTGCTCAAGCTGGAGAAGGCGCGCAAGGAGTTTGGCGGTCTGGTGGCGGTAAACGACGTGTCGTTCGAAGTGAAGGCGGGCGAGATCGTCGGCCTGATCGGCCCTAACGGCGCCGGCAAGTCGACCACGTTCAACCTCGTGACGGGCGTGCTGCAGGCTACGCGCGGCGAGATTTCGTTCCTCGGCGAGCGCATCGAGCGTCTGCCGTCGCGCGAGATCGTCAAGCGTGGGATCGGCCGCACCTTCCAGCATGTACGTTTGATGCCGCACATGAGCGTGCTCGAGAACGTGGCGATCGGTGCGTATCTGCGCGACAAGAACGGTCTGCGTCGCCGTCCGCAGGGGGGCGTGTGGTCGAGCGTGCTGCGTCTGGATCGTCATGAAGAAGCGATGCTGCTGCACGAGGCAGCGCGGCAGATCGAGCGTGTGGGATTGGGCGCGCACATGTACGACGAGGCGGGCAGCCTGGCGCTGGGCCAGCAGCGTATTCTGGAAATTGCACGCGCATTGGCGTGCGATCCCACGCTGTTGCTGCTCGATGAGCCGGCCGCGGGTCTGCGTTACAAGGAAAAGCAGGCGCTGGGCGACCTGCTCAAGAAGCTGAAGGACGAGGGCATGAGCGTGTTGCTGGTCGAGCACGACATGGACTTCGTGATGAATCTGACCGATCACCTGGTGGTGATGGAGTTCGGCACCAAGATTGCTGAGGGGATGCCGGAAGACGTGCAGAAGAACCCGGCGGTGCTCGAGGCCTACCTTGGAGGAGTGGAGTGATGGCGGACGCAATTCTGGAGGTCAAGGACCTCGCCGTCGCATACGGCAAAGTCGAAGCGCTGCACGGTGCGCATCTGCGTGTGGAAGCGGGCCAGATCGTCACGGTGATCGGGCCGAATGGCGCGGGCAAGTCGAGCATGCTCAACGCGATCATGGGCGCGCTGCCGCACAACGGCTCGAGCAAGGGAAGCGTGTCGTATCTCGGTCACGAGATGTCGGCGCTGACGATCGAAGCGCGCGTGGCGCGGGGCATGTGCCTGGTGCCGGAAAAGCGGGAGCTGTTCTCGACGATGTCGGTGGAGGACAACCTGTTGCTGGGCGCTTACCGCCGCAAGCGGGCAGGGGAGAAGAACTTCCTCGACCAGATGGACGTGGTCTACGAGCTGTTTCCGCGACTCAAGGAGCGTCGGACGCAGCAGGCGGGCACGCTCTCGGGGGGCGAGCGTCAGATGCTGGCGGTAGGCCGGGCGCTCATGGCCAAACCGCAGTTGCTGATGCTCGATGAGCCGAGCCTGGGGCTCGCGCCGCTGATCGTCAAGGAAATCTTCCATATCATCAACGACTTGCGTAAGACGGGCGTGGCGACGCTGTTGATCGAGCAGAACGCCCGTGCGGCGTTGCAGGTGGCCGACTACGGTTACGTGATCGAGACGGGTGAGCTTGCCCTGGAGGGCCCGGCGCAGGAGTTGGCGAGCAATCCGAAGGTCATCGAGACGTATCTCGGCCTGGCCAAGAAGGCGGCCTGAGCGGCTGGGAGGCGGGCGGCCGGTTCGGCGCACTCGCGCCGGTCCTTCCCGTTCGGGAAGAGCCGCCCGTCACAGCGCCCCGCTCGGCCGTCCATAAGCGGCCCATAAGTGTCCCTCATAAGTGCCCCCTCATAAGCGCCCCATAAGTGCGTACCCCATAAGCGCTCTGTACCATCTACGCCCTCGAGCCCGTCCCTGACAGCCCGCCCGTCATGGCGGGCATTTTTTCGTCCGCGTGGTGCGAGGAGGGCGAACGAGCGTTCGCAAATTTTGTTCCGTCCCCGTTTTTTCATCGCGCAGTGAGGCTGGACGACAGACATTCGGAGACCACTTATTCACAGTTGCTTGTGGATAGATGTGGCTCACGGAAATCTATGGCGCACCGCCGCAATAAGGCGTTACGACGATTTTTCGAGAATCTCGAGGAAAATGGGATTCGGGTTATCCACAGAAAAGCAAATTATTCAGTGGGACTTGTCTATCCCGGGGGAGGGTGTGGATAACAAGAGGAAATTCTCGATTTTCCTCGATGCAGTTTCTTGGTTGCGGGAAGGCTTCGGCGTTTGGAGATCGGTTTTCGGTCTGCGGGTTGGAGTTTCTGGGCGGTCGTTGGCTTTTTGAGGTCGTTCTCTTCAAAAGCCGCGAGGTCGGGGCTTATGCACGAACTGTCCCGGACGATCGGGAGATGCTTGCCACCTCGGCGGCTTTACGTGCGATGGTTTCTGTCAGGCGTCCGGGCACGGAGCCCAGCGGTACCCCGACTGCGTTCGAGCCGAAAGTCACTCCGTCAGGGCACCGCCCGGTTCCGCCATCAAGCTTCCCAGTGCTCGGGTCGAAGCGTTGGGTGGTTTCACGTGGAACGTCGGGAGATGCTTGCCACCTCGGCGGCTTTACGTGCGATGGTTTCTGTCAGGCGTCCGGGCACGGAGCCCAGCGGTACCCTGACTGCGTTCCACCTGGAAGTCTCTCCGTCAGGGCACCGCAGGGCTCCGTCGTCGAGCTTCCGAGTGCTCGGATCGCATCGTTGGAATGGGTTTCATGCGAAGAGGGAGGGGCGCCCCGTCCCAATGAGGGATGAACCGATAGGTAGCCACGGGGCAGTGGTCCGCGCGATGGGGAACCGCATGCATGTTTTATGTCCTGGAGCGAGTGCGGTGTTGCGATGAACGTTCGGACCCGACCGGAGGTTTGGGCGGTCCTGGGGTGCGTCTTGATCGTGCTTCCGAGCGTGGCGCAGTCGGATTTCCGGAAATGGGGGTTTTCCACCGCGCCGGGGTAAGAGGGGGCGACTTGCAGTTATTCTGAGCTGGCACGGTGTCGACGGGATCCGGTGAGCATGGGCGCTGCGCGGTCCTCGGGTGTTTCACGTGAAACACACGCCGCACCATTCGCCGCTTCGGGGTATTCGATTGGAGAAGGTCGGCCGTGCCCCACTGTGGCGGCTTTCAGATGGAGCGCAGACGAGCACAGACGGAGCGGGGCGGGTTCGGGCTTCGCTGTCCGAAAGCGGGAGAAGCAGGATGGCGTCGGTTGGTCGCGGCCGTCTGCCGCCTCTAGCTTTCACTGCCCGAGCAAAAAAACATCCGATTGTTTCACGCGAAACCACGGCACGACCTTTGAGGTCCTGTGTCTTCGATGATCTCGGGGTGCTGCGTGGAGTCGACCGCGGCGCATGGCGGCGGCGGGGGCATTGGCTCGACGAAGGCTGGCCAGGCCAGGCCGTAGCGACTTTGGGCGGGATTGGGCCTGGCCGGTCTTCATGCCGTGCGGGAGGCGGCGGGTCGGACTCAGGCGTGCGACAACTTCTCCGTTTCACGCGAAACATCCAGACGGTTACAAATGATGCATCGCAATACCGCTATAATTCCGCAATTACCGAATCCAGAGAGTTTGCCGCACGCGGCAAAATTGCGATGCTTTATCCGACCGAGTTCGACGTGATCGTGGTGGGTGGCGGCCATGCCGGCACCGAGGCTGCGCTCGCCTCGGCCCGCATGGGCTGTAAAACCCTTCTGCTTACCCACAATATCGAGACGCTCGGCCAGATGAGCTGCAATCCCTCCATCGGCGGGATCGGCAAAGGTCATCTCGTGAAAGAGGTCGATGCGCTGGGCGGGGCAATGGCCGCGGCTACCGACGAGGGCGGCATCCAATTCCGTATCCTGAATTCGTCCAAAGGCCCGGCCGTTCGCGCCACTCGCGCGCAGGCGGACCGCATTCTCTATAAGCAAGCTATCCGCCACCGGCTCGAAAACCAGCCGAATCTTTGGCTTTTCCAGCAAGCCGTGGAAGACCTGATCGTCGAGGGCGAGCGCGTCGTTGGCGCCGTGACTCAAGTCGGCCTGCGCTTCCGTGCGCGTGCCGTTGTGCTGACGGCCGGGACATTCCTCGACGGTAAGATCCACGTTGGCCTGAACAACTACGTCGGCGGCCGGGCCGGCGATCCCGCCGCCGTCAGTCTTTCCGCACGCCTCAAAGAGTTGAAATTGCCGCAAGGGCGGTTGAAGACGGGGACGCCGCCGCGCATCGACGGCCGCTCCATCGACTTCTCGGTCCTGGAAGCGCAGCCCGGCGATCTGGACCCGGTGCCCGTTTTCTCGTTCCTCGGCCGTCCCGAGCAGCATCCCCGCCAAGTGCCGTGCTGGGTAACGCACACCAACGAGCGTACCCACGACATCATCCGTGCCGGCCTGGATCGCTCGCCCATGTATACGGGCGTGATCGAAGGCGTCGGGCCGCGCTATTGCCCGTCGATCGAGGACAAGATTCATCGCTTTGCCGACAAGACGTCGCACCAGATCTATCTCGAACCGGAAGGTCTCACGACCAACGAGTTCTACCCGAATGGCATCTCCACCAGTCTGCCTTTCGACGTCCAGCTCGAACTGGTGCGCTCGATGAAGGGCATGGAGAACGCCTATATCCTGCGTCCCGGCTATGCCATCGAGTACGACTACTTCGATCCGCGTGGCTTGCGCAGTTCGCTCGAAACCCGCGCCATTTCAGGGTTGTTCTTCGCCGGGCAGATCAACGGCACGACCGGCTACGAAGAAGCGGCAGCCCAGGGGCTGCTCGCCGGCGTCAATGCCGCGCTGCAAGTGCAAGGCCGCGAAGCCTGGTGTCCGAGGCGCGACCAGGCCTACCTCGGCGTACTCGTCGACGACCTGATCACCCGCGGCGTATCCGAGCCGTATCGCATGTTCACCAGCCGGGCCGAATATCGCCTGTCGCTGCGCGAGGACAACGCCGATATGCGTCTGACGGAAATGGGCCGCGAACTTGGCGTAGTGGACGATGTTCGTTGGGAAGCGTTCTGCCGCAAGCGCGACGCTGTTTCACGTGAAACAGAACGCCTCAAATCGACGTGGGTGAATCCGAAAACTTTCCCGGCCGAGGATGCTGTGCCGTTGCTCGGCAAGGCGATCGACCACGAATACTCGCTGGCCGACCTGTTGCGCCGCCCCGAAGTGAGCTACGACGCGCTCATGGCAGTGCAGGGCGGCCGGCTGGCGCCCGAGGGTGTATTGTCGGACGACCCGCTGCAAGCCCACCAGATCCGCGAGCAGATCGAGATCGCGGTGAAGTATCAGGGGTACATCGATCGCCAGGCTGACGAGATCAGTCGCAAGGAAGCCAACGAGAATACCGTGCTGCCGCCCAACATCGATTACAACGATGTCAGGGGGCTTTCGATCGAAGTGCGCCAGAAGCTCAATGCGCAGCGTCCCGAGACGCTCGGCCAGGCCTCGCGCATCTCCGGCGTCACGCCCGCGGCGATCTCGCTGCTGATGATCCATCTCAAGAAGGGTCTCGGACGGCGTCGCGCGTCAGAGGACACGACTGCCGCCGATTCCGGCGACCAGCACGCTGCCTGACGCGGAGCGCTCATGACTGCTTCGCGAAGCAATGCCGCAAACGGCGGCAACGAACTGGGCGCGCTGCTGGCCGACGGTATCCGGCAGCTCGGCCTTTCCATCAGCGACGAACAGCAAGCGCGTCTGCTCGACTATCAGGCGCTGCTCGCCAAGTGGAACGCCTCACTGCAAATGACCTCGATCCGCGACCCGCGGCAAATGGTCATCAAACACCTGCTCGATTCCCTCTCGATCCTGCCGCGTCTGGATAGAGAGCCGATTGCGCGCGTTCTCGACGTGGGCTCGGGCGGCGGCCTGCCCGGTGTGGTGCTCGCCATCGTGCGGCCTGACTGGCAGGTGACCGTCAACGACATCGTTCAGAAGAAGACTGCCTTCCTGACGCAGGCGCGCGCCACGTTCAGACTGACCAATCTCACCGTGGTGACCGGCCGCGTCGAGTCGCTGGTGGTCGGCAAGGAAGTGCCGGCCGCGTTCGACGCGATCGTCTCGCGCGCCTTCGCCGAATTGCACGACTTCGTCACGCTGGGCGGCAAGCTGCTTGCCCCGGACGGCAGCTTCTGGGCGATGAAGGGAGTGGCCGCCGAGAGCGAACTCGCGCTCCCCGCCGGTTATGAGCTCGTCGAGCGTCTCGCGCTGGACGTTCCGTTTCTCGACGCCGAGCGTCATTTGCTCCGCGTGAAGGTGAAGGCATGAACAAGATGACCCGCTGGGCAGGCGCCGTCATGGTCGGGTTTTCGGTGGCGGCGGCGGTGGCCTGGGCGCAGTCGGGGCAGGAATCGCTCACCACGCGCGTGCGTCCGGTTCAGAGAATCGACAAGGAGCGCTACGTCGGCACCTGGTACGAAATAGCACGCTATCCGAATTTCTTCGAGCGAAAATGTGTGTCGGACGTGACGGCAGAGTACGTGGCGTTGCCGGACGGCAAGATCGCCGTTACCAACCGGTGTCGCAAGGACGACGGCACCTGGGTGAGCGACGGCGGCCTGGCGCGCACCGACGGGCAGGGGACCGGCACGGCGCGCTTCAAGGTGACGTTCGCGCCGGACTGGCTGCGCTGGATTCCCTGGCTTTGGGCAAACTACTGGGTTATCGTGCTCGACGGTGACTACCAGTACGCCGCCGTCGGCGAGCCGAGCCGCGAGTACCTCTGGATTCTCTCGCGCACGCCGACGATGGACGAGAACGCGCTGAATCAAATGCGGGCGCAACTGCGCAAGCAAGGCTACGACACCGACAAGCTGGTGTTGACGCCCCAAAAGGCTAGCGCCCCCTGATGGCAGGGAGGCGGGCGCCCGGGTCACCGTTTCATCGTTTTACCGTCTCAGCCGCCCGTCGGCGCAATAACTGAGCATTACTCAGATAATCGGGTTTGCGGTCGAACTTTCGGGATGCAGTGTGCGGCCATGCGGGCCGGCGGGCGGTCGGCGGCATCGCCTTCGCAATTGCGCTTCATCCCGGCATCATGTGCACCATCGGCATCAATCGCTTCAATACGGCAGCATTCGGAGGACTACATCGGCATGGCGAAAATTTTCTGCGTGGCCAATCAGAAGGGCGGCGTCGGCAAGACGACCACCACGGTGAACCTCGCTGCCGGACTGGCGTCGCACGGGCAGCGTGTCTTGCTGGTCGACCTGGACCCGCAGGGCAACGCCACGATGGGCAGCGGCATCGACAAGGCCGCGCTCGAGTCGAGCGTGTACGAAGTGCTGGTCGATGGCGCCGATGTCGCGGCGAGCGCTCAGCGCTCGGAGACGGGCGGCTATGACGTGTTGCCCGCGAACCGCGAGCTGGCCGGCGCCGACGTGGAGCTCGTCTCGCTGGAGAACCGCGACACGCGTCTCAAGCAGGCGCTCGCCAAGGTTGAAGACGCATACGACTTCGTGCTGATCGACTGCCCGCCCACGCTTTCGCTGCTCACGCTCAATGGCCTGTGCGCCGCGCATGGCGTGATCATTCCGATGCAGTGCGAGTATTTCGCGCTCGAAGGGCTGTCGGATCTCGTCAACACGATCAAGCAGGTGCACGCGAACCTCAATCGCGACCTGAAGGTCATCGGGTTGCTGCGCGTGATGTTCGATCCGCGCATCACGCTGCAGCAGCAAGTCTCCGAGCAGCTCAAGGAGCATTTCGGGGACAAGGTTTTCAACGCCATCATTCCGCGCAATGTGCGGCTCGCCGAAGCGCCGAGCTACGGTATGCCGGGTGTCGTTTTCGATCCCGCTTCGCGCGGCGCGAAAGCGTATCTGCAATTCGGCGCGGAGATGATCGCGCGCATTCAAACTATGTAAGGCGCATTCGCGCAGGAACGCATTGTCATGGCGACCAAGACCAACGCACTGAAAAAGAAAGGCCTGGGCCGCGGCCTCGAAGCGCTGCTCGGCGCGCACGCCGATAACCACAACGGCGCGACGCAGGCCACTGCCGATGGCGCGCCCGCCATGATGGCGCTCGAGCGCCTGCAGGCCGGCAAGTATCAGCCGCGCACGCGTATGGACGAGGGCGCATTGCAGGAACTCGCCGCGAGCATTCGCGCGCAAGGCCTGATGCAGCCGATTCTCGTGCGCCGCGTCGATGGTGAGAAGTACGAAATTATTGCGGGCGAGCGACGTTTTCGCGCCGCGCGCATTGCGGGACTGGCCGAAGTGCCCGTGCTCGTGCGTGACGTGCCCGACGAGGCCGCCGCCGCAATGGCGCTGATCGAGAACATTCAGCGCGAAGATCTGAATCCGCTCGAAGAGGCGCAAGGCATTCAGCGTCTGCTCGGCGAATTCAACTACACGCACGAACAAGCCGCGCAGTCGCTGGGCCGCTCGCGCAGCGCCGTGTCGAACCTGCTGCGTTTGCTCAATCTCGCGCAACCGGTGCAGACGATGCTGCTCGCCGGCGATCTCGACATGGGGCACGCGCGCGCATTGCTCGCCGTCGATGCGGCCACGCAGATCACGCTGGCCAATCAGGTGGTGAACAAGCGTTTGTCGGTGCGCGACACGGAGCGCATCGTCAATGCGTCGCTCAAGCCGCAAGGTGACGGCATTCGCCGCCGGTCGGCGCAAGAGGGCGGCCGCGACGTGACGCGTCTCGAGGAAGAGCTCTCGGATTTGCTCGCGTCCAACGTCAAGATCAAGGTCGGCCGCAAGGGGGCCGGGCAGCTCACGATCGAGTTCGGCAGTCTCGACGCTCTCGACGGTATTCTCGCGCGCATCCGCGCCGAATGATTTCGGCACCCTGAACGATTCGATATGACAGCAGCGCCTACCGGGGAGCCGCCCATCCGGCCGGCTTGCGCGGACGCCGGCGTGCAGCGCGCCGCCGGGAAGATCGATGACATCGATAAGGTCGATGAGGTCGATGAGGTGGATAAGCTCGGTAAGCCCGGTAAGCCAGGCGCATCGGACAATTCGCGTGCGGCGGCTGACCCGTCTACGCCGCAGGCATCCTGCAGGCCACTCACGTCGCGGCTCGGGCGCGCGCTGCGAGCGACGTATGCGCGCGTGCGTGCCGACCGTGTGCTCGTCATCCTGCTCGTCGGCTTCGTGATGCTGCAGATCGCGCGTCCCGCGAGTGCGGGCGAACTGTGGCATCGCATCGACCGGCAGACGATCCTCACGCTCGCCGGCTTGTTGATGCTCACGCGCGCGATCGATCAGAGCGGCTTTCTCGACTGGTTGGCCCAGCGCCTGCTGAGAGCGTTTCGCACGGAGCGCCGCCTCGCATTACTGATGGTGACGTTCGCCGCTGCGCTCTCCACGCTGCTCACCAATGACGTCGCACTCTTCGCCGTGGTGCCGTTGGCGCAGTCGCTTGCGCGTATCGCGCCCGTGCGCATCGAACGTCTCATCATCTTCCTGGCGCTCGCCGTGAACGCGGGCTCCAGCCTCACGCCGCTCGGCAATCCGCAGAATCTCTTCCTGTGGCAGCGCAGCGGTATGGGCTTTGGCGCGTACATCGCGATGATGACGCCGGTCACGCTCGCGCTCATGGCCGTACTGCTCGCGGTGTGTGCCGCCGCGTTCGATTCACGCGCACTGCACTTTCAGCGACGCGGCCCGACGCATGACGTGCACTGGCCGCTGCTGTGGACCGCACTCGTCTCGTTCGTGGCCTTCGTGGCGCTTGCCGATCACGGGCGTGCGGCGTGGGCGTGTGCCGGCGTGGCGGCGCTGCTGCTGGCCGTGCGACGCAGCGCCGTGCTAGGCATCGACTGGCTGCTGCTGGCGATCTTCGTGCTGATGTTCGTCGTGCTGCGCGGCGTGGCCGAATTGCCGGCGGTCCACTCGGCGCTCGGGCACGTCGATTTCTCGGGCGATGGTGCGGCATATGCCGGCGCGGCCCTTCTCTCGCAATTCATCAGCAACGTTCCCGCGGCAATCCTGCTCGCGGAGTACAGCCACAATTGGCCGGCGCTCGCGCATGGGGTCGCCGTGGGTGGCTTCGGTCTGGCCGTCGGTTCGCTCGCGAATCTGATCGCATTGCGCACGGCGAAATCCCGCCGGATCTGGTGGCATTTTCATTGGGTGTCCGTCCCGTTTTATGCGGTGGCATTCGGGCTAGGCTACCTCGCACTGAAATGGGTGTGATCACGCACCGAACGACGTCTAGCTGCAGGGATTGCGCAGCGTTCGCGGGGAATCCCGCGCTGCACCATGAGGAAAATGGCGGTCCGTGAGAGTTGGCGCCAAATCGACGCATGCACTGCACAATTTCGGCGAATTTGTTGCGCGTTTCGATTGACTGCCGTTCGTAATGTCCCGTAAAATCTCGCGGATTTATCTGCTTGAAGAGCCCATTCGTTTTGCACGAGTCGGGCGGGGAGGGAACGAGATGGCCGACGAACAACGGTCGAACTTGGAACCGAAACCGCAAGCGCCGGCACGTGCAACATCAGAGGCTTGGGACGACGAGCAGGAGCAAGAAACAATCGTTCCGCTCACGCGTGCGCAGGCCGAGCGCCTGTTCGGTCCCGATGTGGGGCGCGCATCCCGTGTGACTCCATTCAGGGTGGTGGGAGCCCAGGTACTACTGTCGCTGGTCGCGACACTGGCCTGGTGGCTTCTCTCGGCATCGCCACGGGACGCGGCGGTGTCCGCTTGGCTGGGCGGAATGATCGGTTGGTTGCCGGGCGCGCTGTTTGCGCTGCGGTTGAGAATGTCAGGTGATCGCCTCTCCGTCGGTTCGCTGGTGATGGGGGAAGCGGTCAAGGTAGCAACGACGATTGCGTTGTTGGTGGCCGTAGCGTTCGGTTACCCCGGGGTTCACTGGGTAGCGTTGCTGGTCACCTTCGTGCTCGCGCTCAAGGCCTATTGGCTCGCGATGGCACTGAAGTAGCGGTGAAAACCGCTCACGCGTCGACACGCTGCCGTGTGCGGATTTTCATAATTGGGTGTTTGATCGCTATGTCAGTAGAAGCCGGAAGCCACGCTCCGAACCCGTCGGAGTACATTTCGCACCACCTGCAAAACCTCGCGAGCTCGACGCAGACCAAGATCGTCGACTTCTCGATCATCAACTGGGACACCATGTTCTGGTCGATCACGATGGGCGTTCTGGGCTGTTTCCTGCTGTGGCTGGCCGCCCGTAAGGCGACTTCCGGCGTGCCGGGCCGTTTCCAGGCCGCCGTCGAAATGCTCGTGGAGATGGTCGAAGACCAGTCGAAGAGCATCGTGCACGGCAACCGTGCCTTCATCGCGCCGCTCGCGCTCACCGTGTTCGTCTGGGTCGCGCTCATGAACTCGCTCGACTTGCTGCCGGTCGACCTGCCGTCGAAAATCATCGGCTGGGTCGGCCTCGAGTCGATCATCACCCATCACCGTATCGTTCCGACGGCCGACCTGAACGGCACGCTCGGTATCTCGGTCGGCGTGCTCCTTCTGATGCTGTTCTACAGCTTCAAGATCAAGGGCGCCGGCGGCTTCATGCATGAGCTCTTCACCGCACCGTTCGGCAACCACTTCCTGCTGTGGATTCCGAACCTGCTGCTCAACATCATCGAATTCTGTGCCAAGACCGTGTCGCTCGGCATGCGACTGTTCGGCAATATGTACGCCGGCGAACTGGTGTTCCTGCTGATCGCCCTGCTGGGCGGGATCTGGAGCTTTGGCGCGGATGCGTCGGTGCTGGGTTTTGTCGGCCACGTCATTGCCGGCACCGCATGGGCGATTTTCCACATCCTGATCGTGTTGCTCCAGGCGTTCATCATGATGATGCTCACGCTGGTGTATATCGGCCAGGCGCACGACCATCACTGATCGGTTGTTGCGGTTGTTACGTGTTTCCCGGTTTTTCGGTTTTCAAATTTAAAGTTTCAAGTCTCTAACCAATAGGAGTAATCATGCAAGCTTTCATCGCTAACATCCAGGGTCTGACCGCTATCGGTATCGGCATCATCATCGGTCTGGGCGCAATCGGCGCCTGTCTGGGTATCGCGCTGATGGGCGGTAAGTACATCGAGGCATGCGCTCGTCAGCCGGAGCTGATGAACCCGCTGCAAACGAAGATGTTCCTGCTGGCTGGCCTGATCGACGCCGCATTCCTGATCGGCGTGGGTGTTGCCATGCTGTTCGCATTCGCGAACCCGCTGCTGTCGAAGCTCGCTTAAGTTTCTTTCGGCCGGTCGCGCACTGATCCGCGCGGCCAACTGGACATGAACGGCGCGCCCAAGCCAGCAGGCATGATGGGGTGCGCTGTTTTGCCAATCGACTCGCATCACCGAAAGGAAACACCGTGAACATTAACGCAACTCTGTTCGCGCAAACCGTCGTGTTTCTGATCCTGGCATGGTTCACGATGAAGTTCGTGTGGCCGCCGCTGATCAAGGCTATCGACGAACGCGCGAAGAAAATCGCCGACGGACTGGCCGCTGCCGACAAGGGCAAGGCCGAACTCGAAGCCGCCAACAAGCGCTCCACGCAAGCTCTCGCGGAAGCTCGCGACGAAGGCGCAAAGCGTATTGCCGACGCGGAGAAGCGCGCACTGGCCGTGGCCGACGAGATCAAGGCCCAGGCGCAGGCCGAAGCCGCTCGCATCATCGCCAACGCCAAGGCGGAAGCCGAGAACCAGGCCGTCAAGGTCCGTGAATCGCTGCGCGAGGAAGTTGCCGGTCTGGCCGTCAAGGGCGCCGAGCAGATCCTGAAGCGCGAAATCGACGCCAAGGCCCACGCCGACCTGCTGAACCAACTCAAGGCAGAGCTCTGATCATGGCCGAACTCGCAACCATCGCTCGTCCGTACGCTGAGGCGTTGTTCCGCGTGGCCAAGGCCGGCGACCTGAATCGCTGGTCCGAGCTGGTGCGCGAACTGGCGCAGGTGGCAGCGCTGCCCGAAGTGGCCAATCTGGCCGACGATCCGAAAGTGACGCCGACGCAAGTCGTCGACGTGCTGACCGCCGCCGTGAAATCGACCGACGCCGAAGTGCGCAACTTCGTCGCCGCCGTGGTCGAGAACGGTCGTCTGGCAGCCATGCCGGAAATCGCCGGGCAGTTCGAAGCGTTGAAGAACGCCGCCGCCGGTTCGGCAGACGCCTTGATCGAAAGCGCCTTCCCGCTCGAAGGTGAGCAACTGACCTCGCTGGTCAAGGGCCTCGAGCACAAGTTCGGCCGCAAGCTCAACCCGACGGTGACGGTGGATTCGTCGCTCATCGGCGGCGTGCGTGTGGTGGTTGGCGACGAGGTGCTGGACACTTCGGTGCGCGCCCGCCTGGCGGCCATGCGGACGTCGCTGACGGCCTGAAGGCCGGCGCGAATCGCCTGCGACGGCAAGAATTGAATATCAGGAGCACATATGCAACTCAATCCCTCTGAAATCAGCGAACTGATCAAGAGCCGGATTCAAGGTCTCGAGAGCGGCGCCGAAGTCCGTAACGAAGGCACCGTGATCTCGGTGACTGACGGTATCTGCCGCATCCACGGCCTGTCGGACGTGATGCAAGGTGAAATGCTCGAATTCCCGGGCAACACCTTCGGTCTGGCACTGAACCTCGAGCGCGACTCCGTCGGCGCCGTGATTCTGGGCGAGTACGAGCACATCTCGGAAGGCGACACCGTCAAGTGCACGGGCCGCATTCTGGAAGTGCCGGTCGGCCCGGAACTGAAGGGCCGCGTCGTTGACGCACTGGGCCAGCCGATCGACGGCAAGGGCCCGGTCAACGCCAAGATGACCGACGCCATCGAAAAGATCGCCCCGGGCGTGATCTGGCGTAAGTCGGTGTCGCAGCCGCTGCAAACGGGTACCAAGGCTATCGACGCCATGGTGCCGATCGGCCGCGGCCAGCGTGAGCTGATCATTGGTGACCGCCAGACGGGCAAGACCGCCGTGGCCATCGACACGATCATCTCGCAAAAGGGCAAAGGCGTGACCTGCGTCTACGTCGCCATCGGTCAGAAGGCTTCGTCGATCATGAACGTGGTGCGCAAGCTCGAAGAGCACGGCGCGATGGAGTACACGATTATCGTGACGGCCACGGCTTCGGACTCGGCCGCGATGCAGTTCATCGCACCTTACGCCGGCTGCACCATGGGCGAGTACTTCCGCGACCGCGGCGAAGACGCGCTGATCATCTATGACGACTTGACCAAGCAAGCCTGGGCCTATCGTCAGATCTCGCTGCTGCTGCGCCGTCCGCCGGGCCGTGAAGCGTACCCGGGCGATGTGTTCTACCTGCACTCGCGCCTGCTCGAGCGCGCCGCGCGCGTCTCGGAAGAGTACGTCGAGAAGTTCACCAACGGTGCGATCAAGGGCCAAAGCGGCTCGCTGACCGCCCTGCCGGTGATCGAAACGCAGGCCGGCGACGTGACCGCATTCGTTCCGACGAACGTGATCTCGATTACCGACGGCCAGATCTTCCTGGAAACCGATCTGTTCAACGCGGGCATCCGTCCGGCAATCAACGCCGGTATCTCGGTGTCGCGCGTGGGCGGTGCTGCACAGACCAAGGTCATCAAGAAGCTGTCGGGCGGTATCCGTACCGACCTCGCGCAGTACCGTGAACTGGCCGCATTCGCGCAGTTCGCCTCGGACCTGGACGAAGCCACCCGCAAGCAGCTCGAGCGCGGCCGCCGCGTGACGGAACTGCTCAAGCAGCCGCAATACCAGCCGCTGCAGGTCTGGGAGCTGGCCGTGTCGCTGTTCGCCGCCAACAACGGCTATCTGGACGACCTCGAGGTCTCCCAGGTGCTGCCGTTCGAGAAGGGTCTGCGCGAAGTTCTGAAGACCAGCCACGGCGCGCTCATCGGCCGTATCGAAGAGACGAAGGATCTCTCGAAGGACGACGAAGCCGCCCTGCACGCTGCGATCAAGGACTTCAAGAAGACCGGCGCTTACTAATCCGGTTGAATCGGCAACTATTCAACGGACCCGGGAAGGCGCGACGTTCGGGCAACAGCGAACGTCGCGCCGAGACAAGGAGTAAGCAATGGCTGGAATGAAGGAAATTCGCGGCAAGATCAAGAGCGTGCAAAACACGCGCAAGATCACCAAGGCCATGGAAATGGTGGCCGCGTCGAAAATGCGCAAGGCGCAGGAACGCATGCGTCATGCCCGGCCTTACGCTGACAAGGTGCGCCAGATCGCCGCGCATATGGGCCAGGCGAATCCGGAATACCACCACCCGTTCATGGTGAAGCACGAAGACGCGAAAGCGGCGGGCATCATCGTGGTGACGACGGACAAGGGCCTGTGCGGCGGCTTGAACACCAACGTGCTGCGTGCCGTGGTGAACAAGATGAAGGACATCGAAGCCCAGGGCCTGAAGATCGAGGCCACCGCCATCGGCGGCAAGGGGCTTGGCTTCCTGAACCGTATCGGCGCGAAGGTGGTCTCGCACGTCGTGCAACTGGGCGACACCCCGCATCTGGACAAGCTCATCGGTGCGGTGAAGGTTCAGCTCGACGCATACGCCGAAGGCAAGCTCGACGCCGTGTACCTGGCTTACAACCGCTTCGTCAACACGATGAAGCAGGAAGCCGTGGTCGAGCAGCTGCTGCCGCTGCCCGAGAAGCTCGAAGGCGCCTCGGAAGAAGCGAGCGCGGTGCCGGCACAGCATTCGTGGGACTACATCTACGAACCGGATGCAAAGACGGTGGTGGATGCCCTGCTGGTGCGTTACGTCGAAGCTGTCGTGTATCAGGCAGTCGCAGAGAACATGGCGTCGGAACAGTCCGCCCGCATGGTGGCCATGAAGGCCGCGTCGGACAACGCGAAGACCGTGATCGGTGAATTGCAGATGGTCTACAACAAGGGCCGTCAAGCAGCGATCACGAAGGAACTGTCCGAAATCGTGGGTGGCGCCGCCGCGGTGTAAGCGGTGGCACGGGCCGATGCGCCGCAAGGCGAAATGAATTTGAGTATCTAAAGGAAAAGCGATGAGTACTGCTTTGATTGAAGGCAAGATCGTACAGTGCATCGGCGCCGTGATCGACGTGGAGTTCCCGCGCGAGAGCATGCCGAAGATCTACGACGCGCTCATTATGGACGGTTCGGAACTGACGCTCGAAGTCCAGCAGCAGCTGGGCGACGGCGTGGTCCGCACCATCTGTCTGGGTTCCTCCGAAGGCCTGCGCCGCGGTATGACGGTGAAGAACACCGGTCTGCCGATCACGGTGCCGGTCGGCAAGCCGACGCTGGGTCGCATCATGGACGTGCTGGGCCGTCCGATCGACGAAGCCGGTCCGATCGCACAGGATCACACCCGTTCGATCCACCAGAAGGCGCCGGCATTCGACGAGCTGTCGCCGTCGACGGAACTGCTCGAGACCGGCATCAAGGTTATCGACCTGATCTGCCCGTTCGCCAAGGGCGGCAAGGTGGGTCTGTTCGGTGGCGCCGGTGTGGGCAAGACCGTGAACATGATGGAGCTCATCAATAACATCGCCAAGGAACACGGCGGTTATTCGGTGTTCGCCGGCGTGGGCGAGCGTACCCGTGAAGGGAACGACTTCTACCACGAAATGAAGGACTCGAACGTTCTGGACAAGGTCGCGCTGGTGTACGGCCAGATGAACGAGCCGCCGGGCAACCGTCTGCGCGTCGCGCTGACCGGCCTGACGATGGCCGAGCACTTCCGTGACGAAGGTCGCGACGTGCTGTTCTTCGTGGACAACATCTACCGTTTCACGCTGGCCGGTACCGAAGTGTCGGCACTGCTCGGCCGTATGCCGTCGGCCGTGGGCTATCAGCCGACGCTGGCTGAAGAAATGGGTAAGCTCCAGGAGCGCATTACGTCGACCAAGACCGGCTCGATCACGTCGGTGCAGGCCGTGTACGTGCCTGCCGATGACTTGACCGACCCGTCGCCGGCGACCACCTTCGGTCACTTGGACGCCACCGTCGTGCTCTCGCGTGACATCGCCTCGCTGGGTATCTACCCGGCCGTCGATCCGCTCGACTCGACCTCGCGCCAGATCGACCCGAACGTGATTGGCGAAGAGCACTACACGGTGACCCGCCGCGTGCAGTCGACGCTGCAGCGCTACAAGGAACTGCGCGACATCATCGCGATTCTGGGCATGGACGAACTGTCGCCGGAAGACAAGCTGGCCGTGGCGCGCGCCCGTAAGATCCAGCGCTTCCTGTCGCAACCGTTCCACGTGGCAGAAGTGTTCACGGGCTCGCCGGGCAAGTACGTTCCGCTCAAGGAAACGATCCGCGGCTTCAAGATGATCGTCGACGGCGAGTGCGACCACCTGCCGGAGCAGGCCTTCTACATGGTTGGCACGATCGACGAAGCGTTCGAAAAAGCCAAGAAGATGCAGTAAACGGTTGAGTGCCGGGAAGCGGCGGCGCCTCGCGAGAGTCGCCGCCGCGCCCGGCAGGTGACTGTTGCAGGGCGGGGTAGCGGAGCGAGGACGGCAACGTCCGGACTGGCGCGCCTGCCGCTTCATCACACTCAACGGGAGCGATTATGGCAACCATTCACGTAGACGTCGTCAGCGCGGAAGAGCAGATCTTCTCGGGTGAGGCGCGCTTTGTGGCGCTGCCCGGCGAAGCGGGCGAGCTGGGTATTCTGCCCGGCCACACGCCGCTGATCACGCGCATCAAGCCGGGCGCGGTGCGCATCGAAGATGAAGCAGGTAACGAGGACTTCGTCTTCGTGGCCGGCGGCATTCTCGAAGTGCAGCCGAACACGGTGACCGTGCTCGCCGACACCGCCATCCGCGGCAAGGACCTTGACGAGGCGAAGGCCGCCGAAGCCAAGCGCCGCGCGGAAGAAGCGCTCGCGAACAAGGACTCGAATATCGAGTACGCGAAGGCACAGGCCGAACTGGCCGAAGCCGTCGCCCAACTCGCGGCGATCCAGAAGTTCCGCAAGGCGAAGATGTAAATTGGCGCCGGTGCCGCGAGAGGCCATCGCGATGTGGCGATGGTGTTCCGCGCGGCCCCGATGCCCGCCGAACCTCACCGGTCCGGCCGAAAACCCCATGCATTCAGTGCATGGGGTTTTTGTCTTTTGGCCCGTCGCAGGGCCACCACGGACCTCCACCGGCCTGCGCCCATCTCGTCGACAGCGTTGTGACGCCATCGTGTCATGACCCGCATCCAGGCCACGCGTGCGACTCAGGGCCATCCCCACTCGTGACGTCACTCGAATTACGTTAACGTAAACGTCAATCGAGTTCGACGCGCTATTGTTATGAACACGAGCCCGCCGTCGTTCGGTGCAACGACAGGCGGGCCATCCACTGGCATGGACGTCGCGCGACAGCATTTCGCCACTTCAGCATTGCTTCAGGAGACACAAGCATGGAAAGCCGGGAAGGTGCGGGCGTTGTACCTCGTAATGGATTGTCGTATGTGAAGGGCGACACCGATGTGCCGCTCTCGACGCTGACGGTATTCGGGCTGCTCGCCGAGACGGCGGCCAGGTTCGCCGAGCGGCAGGCGGTAGTGTTTCGCGAGCAGGGCGTGGACTGGACCTGGCGCGAATTCCTCGCGCATGTGGATACGTTCGCGGCCGGGCTCGTGGCGCTCGGCCTGAAGAAGGGCGACCGCGTGGGCATCTGGTCGCCCAATCGCGTGGAGTGGCTGGTCACGCAGTTCGCCACCGCGCGCATCGGGCTGATTCTCGTGAACATCAATCCCGCGTATCGCCTCGCCGAGCTCGAATACGCCATCAACAAGGTCGGCTGCAAGGCGCTGGTGACAGCGGAGTCGTTCAAGACGTCGCGCTATCTCGACATGCTCGGCACGCTCGCGCCCGAACTCGCGCAGTGCGCGCCAGGCGAGCTTCACTCGGAAAAATTGCCGACGTTGCGCACCATCATTCGCATGGGTGCCGGCATCACGCCGGGCATGATGAACTACAGCGACGTGGTGACGCTGGGCGCCGACGCCGACCTCGCCACGCTGCGCGCGATCTCCGACAGTCTCGACTGCTTCGAGCCGATCAACATCCAGTTCACGAGCGGCACGACGGGCAGTCCGAAGGGCGCCACGCTCACGCACCACAACATCGTCAACAACGGCCGCTTCATCGCCATGGCGATGCGCTTCTCCGAGCACGACAGCCTGTGCATTCCGGTGCCGTTCTATCACTGCTTCGGCATGGTGCTGTCGGTGCTCGCGTGCGTCTCGACCGGCGCGACGATGGTGTTCCCGGGCGAGGCCTTCGACCCGAAGGCCACCATGGCGGCCGTCTCGGAAGAGAGCTGCACGGCATTGCACGGCGTGCCGACGATGTTCATCGCGCAGCTCGATCACCCGGAGTTCGGCAACTACCATTTCGATACGCTGCGCACGGGCATCATGGCCGGCTCGCCGTGTCCGATCGAGACGATGAAGCGCGTGATCAGCGAGATGCACATGAGCGAGGTGACCATCGCCTACGGCATGACCGAGACGAGCCCGGTGTCGTTCCAGACCACCACGACCGACCCGCTGGACAAGCGCGTGACCACGGTCGGTCGCGTGCAGCCGCACCTCGAGGTGAAACTCGTCGATGCCGCCGGCGAGATCGTGCCCGTCGGCGAGAAGGGCGAGCTGTGCACCAAGGGCTACTCGGTGATGCTGGGCTACTGGGACGACGAGCCGCGCACGCGCGAAGCCATTCGCGACGGTTGGATGCACACGGGCGATCTGGCCACGCTCGACGAAGAGGGCTATTGCAACATCGTCGGGCGCGTGAAGGACATGCTCATTCGCGGCGGCGAGAACATCTACCCGCGCGAGATCGAGGAATTCCTGTTCCGCCATCCGAAGGTGCAGGCCGTGCAGGTGTTCGGCGTGCCTGACGCGAAGTATGGCGAAGAGGTCTGCGCGTGGATCATTCTGAAGCCGGGGCAGACCGCCACCGAGGACGAGATCCGGGCGTTCTGCAAGGACCAGATCGCGCACTACAAGATTCCGCGCTACATCCGCTTCGTCGACGAAATGCCGATGACGGTCACGGGCAAGGTGCAGAAGTTCATCATGCGCGAGCAGATGGTCGAGTCGCTGGGGCTGTCGGAAGCCAGGACGGCCTGAGCGCGGCGCACACGCTCGCGGGCCGCGGCCGCCTGGCCGCCGCCGGTGCGGGCGACCCCGGCGTCGCCTGCACCCGTGCGCCCGCTGCTCAAGGTTTGGGCGAGACCGGGGACAATGCCGTATCATTCGGGATTACCCTAGGCCCGCATCATGTCCACCCACTATTTCCGCACCGTCTTCGTACTCGGCATCCTGTCGGCCATCGGCTCGCTGTCGATCGACATGTATCTGCCGGCATTGCCCGCGATCGCGCGCGAACTGAATACGACGGACGCGGCGGCGCAATTCACGCTCGCGTCGTTCTTCATCGGACTGGGGCTGGGACAACTGTTGCACGGCCCGCTCGCCGACCGGTTCGGACGCAAGCGTCCGCTCTACGCCGGACTGGCGCTCTACACCCTGGCGTCGGCCGGCTGCGCGCTGGCGCCGAACATCGAGACGCTGATCGTCTGCCGCTTCGTTCAGGCCGTGGGCGGCTGCGCCTGCTTCGTGATCGCACGCGCCATGGCGCGCGACCTGTTCGATACGAGCACCGTGGCGCGCGTGCTCTCGCGCATGACGCTGATCATGGGCGCGGCGCCCATCCTCGCGCCATTGGCCGGCGGACAGTTGCTGCTCTTCGTGAGCTGGCGCTGGATTTTCTGGGGATTGACCGCCTTCGGCGCACTCTGCTTCGCGATGTCCGTCTACTGGCTGCCGGAGACGCGTGCCGCGGCCCGCGGAGCACGCAACTGGCTCGCGACGGCATGGCACAACTACGGCGTGCTGCTGCGCGATCGCGAGTTCATGGGCAACGCGCTCGCGGGCGGCGTCGCGCAGGCCGGCATGTTCGCCTACATCACCGGTTCGCCGTTCGTTTTCATCAACCTCTACGGCGTCGATCCGGCGAACTACGGCTGGCTGTTCGGGATCAATGCGTGCGGCATCATCGGGGGCTCGCAGATCAACGCGCACCTGCTGCGCACGCGCCGTCCGGCCGACGTGTTGCGGCGCACCAACAATCTCGTCGCCATTCTCGGCCTGCTACTGCTGTGCGTGGCGGCGCTGCGTCTCGGCGGGCTGCCCGGGCTGATGGTGCCGCTCTTCGCCTTCGTCGCGAGCCTCGGCTTTTCGCAGCCCAACGCGATCGCGGAAGCCCTGAACCGACAGCACCAGCGCGCGGGCGCCGCGTCGGCGCTGCTAGGTGCGCTGCAGTTCCTCGCGGCGGCAGGCGCCGGTGCGGCGGTCGGGCTACTGCACGCCCGCTCCGCGGTGCCGATGGCCGCCGTCATCGCGGTGTGCGGCGGCCTCTCGTGGTGCCTGCACACGGTGCTCATCCGCCGCGCCGGTCCGGCGCTGCCACCGCCCGCGGGCGCGGCCTGACGTCGATTTCCCGAGTCCCTGGGAACCGCAACCCGAGCTTTCCTTCCAAACCTGGAATTCGTGCCGCGGCACCAGACCTGTAACAGTTTGTAATTGCGCTGTTACGGTGCCCGCTCGATTGGCAAAGTACGGTCCAGACGTCCTGGCAGAAGGCCCCCCAAGTATTTTTGCGAGGACGGCTAAAGTTCGGCGGCAGACCGCCGAAATACAGCCATGTAGTAGAGCGCAGCTTCGTGACGCTTTCATGAAGCCGTCATCCCTCCGCCGCCGATCGTTCGCTCCGAACGCATCGCAGGGGACGTGCGTCCCCGTCCTGTAGGAAAAACTCCTACAAAAAACTTCCGCTTTTCTCATCATTTTCCGTAGTTTTTCTCCGATTTCTTTATCTTTCGCCTTTATCCACAATGCGGGGGTAAAACCAGTAGTACCGCCAGATAATCCATTGCGCCGGGGGGCCGCATGCGAAACAGCGAAACACTGAATGAGATTCGCGAGTTGAATCTCTCCTACCTTGTCCTGGCTCAGCGCCTGATCCGCGAGGATCGCGCGGCGGCGATGTTCCGCCTGGGCATCAGCGATCAGCTGGCCGACGTGCTCGGCAGTCTTACTCTGGCTCAACTCGTCAAATTCGCGGGGTCGAACCAGCTCCTGTGCCGATTTCGATTCGACGACCACGTAATCCTCTCGAGCCTCACGCATGGCGCGAAAGACGTGGGTATGCAGCAGTCGCACGCCTCGATCCTGCTGGCGGGCCAGCCCGTCGAGCAGATCGGCTGAGCACGCGACACGCGCCGCGTCGCCCCAGGGGGCGGCGCCACGCGTGACTAGCCAGGAAGCCTGTATATGCGTACCAAAAGCGTCGTCCTCGAGGCCAGGGAGATTCAGCTGGCCATCGAGCTGATCGAACTCGGTGCCCGCCTCCAGTTGCTGGAAGCGGAAACGAGCCTGAGCCGGGACCGGCTCATCAAGCTCTACAAGGAACTCAAGGGCGCCTCGCCGCCCAAGGGCATGCTGCCGTTCTCGACCGACTGGTTCGTGACGTGGCTGCCGAACATCCACTCGTCGCTTTTCCACAACATCTACCGCCACCTCGTGCAGTACGGCGGCTGCCAGGGCATCGAAGCCATCGTCAAGGCGTACCGCCTGTACCTCGAGCATGTGGAACTGCATGGATGGGAGGCGGTGCTCGGGTTTACGCGGGCATGGACGCTCGTGCGCTTTTTCGACAGCAAGATGCTGCAGATGACGCCATGCACGCGCTGCGGCGGCCATTTCGTCACGCACGCGCACGAGCCGCATGGCCAGTACGTTTGCGGGCTGTGCGCACCGCCGTCGCGCGCCGGAAAGACCCGCAAAGCAAAGCACGCGCCCGCCGCCGATCTCGCGCCCGCCGCGGCGTCGCCGGCGACCGGCGGCGATATTTCCCCGCTTGCCGCCTGAGCGCGGCCACGTCACGAGGTCGCACCCCCTACAGTTTCCCTGCGTGTCTGCCGTTAAGCCCTCTGAACAGGAAGGACAATTTTCCGTAGACGTATTTTTGCGAGAGGTATCCGGCAGTGCTTGTCGTCATTGGTTACATCATCGTTCTGGCGTCGGTCTTTGGCGGCTTCGTCATTGGCGGGGGCCACCTGGGCGCGCTGTTTCAGCCGACCGAGCTGCTGATCATCGGTGGCGCGGGCGTCGGCTCGTTTGTCGTGGGCAACAACAGCAAGGCGATCAAGGCGACGGTGAAAGCCCTGCCAATGCTGTTCAAGGGCTCGAAATACACCAAGGAGCTGTACATGGAGCTCATGGCGCTCCTGTACGTGCTGCTCGCCAAGGCGCGCAAGGACGGCATGCTCGCCATCGAAGGCGACGTGGAAGACCCGGCCTCGAGCCCCGTGTTCTCGCAGTACCCGCGCATTCTCGGCGAGCCGCGCATCATGGAATTCCTCACTGACTATCTGCGCCTGATGGTCAGCGGCAACATGAATGCGTTCGAGATCGAGAACCTGATGGATCACGAAATCGAGACGTATCGCCACGAGGGCGAAGTGCCCGCGCACTGCCTGCAGAAGACCGGCGACGCCATGCCGGCCTTCGGTATCGTGGCCGCCGTGATGGGCGTGGTCCACACGATGGCTTCGGCCGACCAGCCGCCGGCGGTGCTCGGCGCGCTCATCGCGCAGGCGCTCGTGGGCACGTTCCTTGGCATTTTGCTCGCCTACGGCTTCATTTCGCCGCTCGCGCAGCTCATCGAACACCGCATCAACGAGTCGGTGAAGCTCTACGAGTGCATCAAGGTCACGCTGCTGGCCAGCCTGAACGGCTACGCACCGGCGCTGTCGGTCGAGTTCGGCCGCAAGGTGCTGTACTCCACCGTCCGTCCGTCGTTCGCCGAGCTTGAAGAGCACGTGCGGCAGGTCAAGGCACGTTGACGGGCGGCAGCAATGAGCGAGAAAGAAGAGCGGCCCATCGTCGTCAAGCGCCGCAAGGCGGGCGGCCACGGCCATCACGGCGGCGCGTGGAAGATTGCCTACGCCGACTTCATGACGGCCATGATGGCGTTCTTCCTGCTCATGTGGCTGCTCAGCTCCGTGAGCAGCAAGGAGCTGGCGGGCATTGCCGAATACTTCCGCACGCCGCTCAAGGTCGCGCTCACGGGCGGGCGTAACGCCGCGGAGAACGCCGGCGTGATTCCCGGCGGCGGCGCCGACACCACGCGCACCGACGGACAGAAGTCGCGCGGCGATCAGGTGCGCTCGCGCCAGGCCACGACCACCGAGCTTGCCGAGCGCGCCGATGCGGCGCGTTTGCGTGAGCTCAAGGCGCGCATCGAAAAAGCCATCGAGAATAATCCGACGCTGCGGCAGTTCCGCAAGCAGTTGCTCATCGACGTGACGACCGAAGGACTTCGCATCCAGATCGTCGACGACCAGAACCGACCGATGTTTGCCAACGCGAGCGCGCAGGTGCAGCCGTATATGCGCGACATCCTGCGCGAGATCGGCAAGTCGCTCAACGACGTGCCCAACCGCATCAGCCTGTCCGGTCACACCGACGCCACGGCCTACGCGCAGGGCGACAAGAGCTACAGCAACTGGGAGCTGTCCGCCGATCGCGCGAATGCTTCGCGCCGCGAGCTCATCGCCGGCGGGCTCGACGGCGAGAAGGTGCTGCGCGTGGTGGGGCTCGCCTCGACCGTGCCGCTCGATCGCGACAACGCGTACAACCCCATCAACCGCCGCATCAGCATCATCGTGCTCAACCGGCGCGCCGAGCAGTCGGTCAAGCACGAAGGCGACCAGCCGACGATCGACGCCGCGAACGCGCGCGGCGCAGGGGCAAACGCGGTGAGCGCCGCGCTGGGCGGCGAGCCGCCGGCACTGCCGACGGTGCCGGCCGTGCCCGCGCCGCCCGCGCCTCCGGCAGGTCCGGCCGGCTCGGCCGGCGCACGATAACCGACAAGAGGAGACGCATGCAGGCACTGCGCAACACGATTCTCGCCGTCGACGATTCCGCGTCGATGCGTCAGATCCTGGCGGCCACGCTCGATGAGGCCGGCTACGCCGTGACGACCGCACGCGACGGCCAGGAAGCGCTGGCGCTGGCCTCCAATGCCGCGTTCGATCTGGTGCTGACCGATCAGCACATGCCCGGCATGGACGGTCTGTCGCTCATTCGCGCGCTGCGCGAACTCGACGCATTCGCGCAGACGCCCATTCTGGTGCTCACCACCGAAGTCGACGGCGCCTACAAGACGGCGGCCCGCGAGGCGGGCGCCAGCGGCTGGCTGATCAAGCCGGTCGACCCCGAGGCATTGGTCGACGTGGTGGGCTCGCTCGTCGGCGACGGCGCCTGATGACGGCGTCGATGGCACAACCAAGTTAGGACGAGGAAACCGGTGGATATCACCCAGTTCTACCAGACCTTTTTCGATGAAGCCGAAGAGTTGCTCGCAGAAATGGAGCACCTCCTGCTGGCGCTCGATGTCAACGCGCCCGACAACGAGCAGCTCAACGCGATCTTTCGCGCGGCGCACTCGATCAAGGGCGGCGCCGCCACGTTCGGCTTTACCGCGCTCACCGAGACCACTCACCTGCTGGAAAACCTGCTCGACCGCGCGCGTCGCGGCGAATTGCAGTTGCGCACCGAGATGGTCGACACCTTCCTGGAAACCAAAGACGTGTTGCATCAACAGCTGAATGCCTACCGCGCCTCCAGTGAACCCGACGTCGAGGCGATGACGCGCATCTGCGCGGTGCTCCAGCAACTCGCAGCCGAAGAAAGCGGTGCGCCGGCAACCGCCGCCCCTGCCGCACCCGCCGCGCCGGCCGCTTCCACGGCACCGGCCGCCGCCGAGCCCGCCGCGCACGCGAGCGGCGCGCCGACGAGCGCCGTGCCCGCGGGTCAGACGCGTCTGAAGGTCACGCTCACCGGCGTGGGCGAGAAGGACCAGACGTTGCTCGCCGAAGAGCTGGGCAACCTCGGCCAGGTCGCCGGCCGTCAGTCGAGCGGCGACGTGCTGCACCTGTGGCTCGACACCACGTGCGACGCCGACGACATTCTCGCCGTGTGCTGCTTCGTGATCGAGCCGTCGCAGATCGACGTGCAGGACGCCGCCGCGCCGGCGCCGGCCGAGGCGCCCGCGGCGCCCGCCGCCACCTCCGAAATCTCCGCTCCCGTGCCGCCGCCGGCCTCGGCCGCTCCTGCCTCCGCTTGCGCACCGATCGACGTGAGCGCTGCCGAGCCCCTCGCTACAGCCACAGCCACAGCCACAGCCGCTCCCGCTGCCGCTGCCGCTCCCGTGCCGCCGCCGGCCGCCGACCCGATCGTCGTGCCGAGCGCCGCGCCCGCGCCGCCGGCGGGGGCGTCCGCCGGCAATGGCGGCGGTGCGCACCATCCGCCCGAAAAGCGCGCTGCCGCGCCGGCCGCCGGCGGCAACGCCGGTCACGAGAACAGCTCGATTCGCGTGGGCGTGGAGAAAGTCGACCAGCTGATCAACCTCGTGGGCGAACTGGTGATCACGCAGGCCATGCTCGCGCAGACGGCGAGCAGCCTCGACCCGATGCTGCACGACCGCCTGTTCAACGGCATGGGCCAGCTCGAGCGCAACGCGCGCGACCTGCAAGAAGCCGTGATGTCCATCCGCATGATGCCGATGGACTACGTGTTCTCGCGCTTCCCGCGCCTCGTGCGCGATCTCGCGGGCAAGCTCGGCAAGCAGATCGAGCTGGTGACGTTCGGCCAGGCGACCGAACTCGACAAGAGTCTCATCGAGCGCATCATCGATCCGCTCACGCACCTCGTGCGCAACAGCCTCGATCACGGCATCGAGACGTCCGAAGCGCGTCTGGCCGCGGGCAAGGACCCGGTCGGTCAGCTCGTGCTCTCGGCCGCGCATCAGGGCGGCAACATCGTCATCGAAGTGAGCGACGACGGCGCGGGCCTGCGCCGCGAGAAGATTCTCGCCAAGGCGCAGCAGCAGGGCCTGCCGGTCTCCGACTCGATGACCGACGAAGAAGTCTGGCAGCTGATTTTCATGCCGGGCTTCTCCACGGCCGAGGCGGTGACCGACGTGTCCGGACGCGGCGTGGGCATGGACGTCGTCAAGCGAAACATCCAGCAAATGGGCGGGCACGTGGAAATCCTGTCCACGCGCGGCAAGGGCACCACGATCCGTATCGTGCTGCCGCTCACGCTCGCGATTCTCGACGGCATGTCCGTCAAGGTCGGCCCGGAGATCTTCATCCTGCCGCTGAACTTCGTCATGGAGTCGCTGCAGCCGCGTCGCGACGACATCCGCGCGGTGACCGGCGAAGGCCAGGTCGTGCTGGTGCGCGGCGAGTACCTGCCGCTCGTGGAGCTCTACCGCGCGTTCGACGTGCCCGATGCCCGCCACGATCCCACGCAGGGCATCATCGTGATCCTCCAGGCGGAGGGGCGCCGCTTCGCGCTGCTCGTCGACGAGCTCGTGGGGCAGCAGCAGGTGGTGGTGAAGAATCTCGAAACCAATTACCGCCGTATTCACGGTATTTCCGCCGCCACCATCATGGGCGACGGCAGTGTGGCATTGATCGTCGACGTGGCGGCGCTCCAGCGCGGCCAGCGCTCGAGCGCTGCCACCATCTTCAACTGAAGTCGGAGACGCGTTAGATGGACAACCTTTCGCAAGAGCATGCCGTGTCGCGCCAGGGCGGCGCCATGCAGACCGATGGCGACGGTCATGAATTTCTGGTCTTCACGCTCGGTGAGGAGGAATACGGCATCGACATTCTGAAGGTGCAGGAAATCCGCGGCTACGACGCGGTCACGCGCATTGCCAACGCGCCCGACTTCATCAAGGGCGTGATCAACCTGCGCGGCATCATCGTGCCGATCGTGGACATGCGCATCAAGTTCCGCCTTGGCCGCGTGGAGTACGACACGCAGACCGTGGTGATCATCCTGAACGTGGCCGGCCGCGTGGTCGGCATGGTGGTCGACGGCGTGTCCGACGTGCTCACGCTCGCGCGCGGCGAAATCAAGCCGGCGCCCGAGTTCGGCGCGCAACTGGCCACCGAGTACATCACGGGCCTGGGCACGGTCGAAGGCCGCATGCTCATCCTGATGGACATCGAGAAACTGATGACCAGTGCCGACATGGCGCTCATCGAACGTCTGGCGAGCTGAGGGCTTGCCGCCGAGACCGACGCACGGGCCGAGACACCCGCGACGCAGACCCGACAGACATAACCCATTGACCCTACGACCCGGAGACCGAACACGTGCGCGATAACCAGCCCGTTACCCAGAACGAATTCGTCATCGGCGAGCATCAGTACCTGATCTCGCGAACGGATCTGAAGGGTCGGATCACGTATGCCAATCCCGCCTTCGTGGAGGTGAGCGGCTATTCGCGTGACGAACTGCTGGGTTCGCCGCACAACATCGTGCGGCATCCGGACATGCCGTCCGAGGCGTTCGCCGATCTGTGGGAGACGATCAAGCGCGGCGACACCTGGACGGGGCTGGTCAAGAACCGCCGCAAGAACGGCGACTACTACTGGGTGCTCGCGACCGTCACCCCGACCCTGGAGAACGGCGCCGTCGTGGGCTATACGTCGGTGCGCGTGCGCCCGGCTGCCGGCGCGAGCGCCGAAGCCGAATCGGTCTACGCCCGCTTGCGCAGCGGGCAGGCGGGCAATCTGCGCATTCGCGGGGGCCGCGTCGAGCGCGGCGGCATTGCGGCGCTGCTGCGCCGAGTCCGGCTCGACACCCTGCGCGCGCGGCTCACCGGCATCATCGTGCTCGGCGCGATCCTGCTCGCCGCCGTGGGCGGACTGGGCATGTGGGGCGTGTCGAGCAGCAATACCAAGCTGCTGCAGGTCTACAAGAACGGCATGGTGCCGGTGAGCACGCTCGGCGTCATCGCCCAGAAGCTCGATCGCGACGTGCTGCTCGTGGCCGAAGCGGTGGGAAGCCCGAACCTCGACGCGATGAAGCGCGCCGGCGACGAAATTGCCGCGAGCCTCGAGGACATCAATCGTCAGTGGGCCGAGTACATGAAGTCGGTCGATCCGTCCACGCAGGCGCAGGCCGAGCGCTTTAACGTCATTCGCCAGCGTTTTACCACCGACGGCCTTCAGCAGACCGTCGAGATGCTCAAGGCCGGCTCGGCCGAGGGCGCCCAGCAGACCTATCTCGAGAAGGTGAAGCCGGCCTACGGCCCGATGCGCGATGAGCTCAATGTGCTCACCCGCCTCGAGCTCACGCAGGCCACCGATCTCTATCAGCAGTCGCAGAAGGAACACACGCTCGTGCGAACGTTCACGGCCGTGGCGGTCGTGGGCGGCATCATCGTGCTGTTCGTGCTCGGCAGCATCCTGCGTCGCGCGATCAACCACCCGTTGCGCGTTGCGCTCGCCATGTCCAAGCAGATCGCGGCCGGCGATCTGACCGGCAAGACCGAGAGCACCGGCAACGACGAGATCGGACAGCTGCTGTTCGGCCTGACGGTCATGAAGAACAGCCTGCTGTCCATCGTCTCCGATGTGCGCGAAGGCATCGAGTCGATCAACGTGGCTTCGCGCGAGATCGCGGCGGGCAATACGGATCTGTCGGCGCGCACCGAACAGCAGGCCGCGTCGCTCGAGCAGACCGCCTCGTCGATGGAGCAGCTCACGGCGACCGTCAAGCAGAACGCGGACAACGCCAAGCAGGCGAGCGCGCTCGCCGTCAACGCCTCGGAAATCGCCGCGCGCGGCGGTCAGGTGGTGGGCAACGTCGTCGACACGATGCAAGGCATCTCGTCGAGCTCGCACAAGATCGTCGACATCATCAGCGTGATCGAAGGCATTGCGTTCCAGACCAACATCCTCGCGCTCAACGCGGCTGTGGAAGCCGCGCGCGCGGGCGAGCAGGGCCGCGGCTTCGCGGTGGTAGCCGGCGAAGTGCGCACGCTCGCGCAGCGCAGCGCGGCCGCCGCCAAGGAAATCAAGGTGCTGATCGAAGACTCGGTCGGGCGTGTGGAGAACGGCTCCGCGCTCGTGGCACAGGCCGGTCAGACCATGGACGAGATCGTGCAGGCCGTGCAGCGCGTGACCGACATCATGGGCGAGATTTCGGCCGCGTCGGCGGAGCAGTCGAGCGGCATCGAGCAGGTCAACCGCGCCGTGACGCAGATGGACGAAGTCACGCAGCAGAACGCGGCGCTCGTGGAAGAAGCGGCCGCCGCGGCCGGCTCGCTCGAAGAGCAGGCGCATCGCCTGCGCGACGCCGTGTCCGTGTTCCGCGTGGGCGACGCGCTGCAGGCCACGCAAGTTCACGGCGCGGCCGCGCTGCACCGGTCGTCGGGCGCGGTTGCCGGCGCCGCGGCAGTGCGCGCGCAGGCCGCACCGCCCGTGCCGGCCGTCGCGCCCGCCGTCTCGAGCGCGCCGGTTCGCGCCAACGCCGCACCGGCGCGTGCCAGCGCCGGCGCCGGCGCGACGCGCGCGCTGACGCGTCGGCCGCAGGCGCCGGCAGGCGCGACGCCGCCGGGCGCCGCGGCACCGGAAGATGCGCAGGTCCTGCAATTGGCGGCGCGTCGCGGCAAGGCCCCGGCGGGCGGCATGGGGAGCACCGGAAATACGTCGTCAAGCGACTCCGGCGATTGGGAAGAGTTTTGACGTTTCGATGGATTGGGATGAGTACGCCGGCGGCATGCCGGCCTTCACGGGGTAGAGGTCGTTATGTTTAAGAATGTCACCATCCGGGCGCGGCTGACGCTGGCGCTCGGACTCTTCATGGTGCTGCTGGTCGTGGGCGCCGCGGCGGGCCTTCTGTCGCTGCGACAGAGCAACGCATCGCTTCAGGAAATCTACTCGAACGACATGGCCTCGTCGCGTTCCCTCGCGCAGACGACGATCGCCACGCTATCGGCCCGGGTGACGCTCTCGCGCATCGAATTCATCGCCGATCCGACCGAGATCAAGACCGCGATCGAGAGTGTGCGGACCAACCTGAAGAAGGCCGACGACGCTTGGGCCGCCTACGCCGCGCTGCCGATGAACGAGCAGGAAAAGCCGCTCGCCGACAGCGTCGTGGCCGCCCGCGGCAAGGTCGTGAACGAGGGCATCCTGCCGGCGCTCAAGGCCATCGAATCGGGCGACATTCCCGACTTCCACGCCAAGACCGTGATGGACGTGCCGCGCCTGTTCGCCGACTACACCAAGGCGATGACCGTGCTGGCGGATCTGCAGGTGAAGAACGCGGAGGAACGCTACCTCGCCGCACAGGCGCGCTACACGCTGGTGATGTGGCTGGTCGGCGTCGGTCTCGTCGTCGGCCTGATCGTGAGCATCATCACGCAGGTCACGCTCACGCGCGCCATCGTCGGACCGATCGACGACGCGATCCGGCACTTCGAGAAAATCGCCGCGGGCGACCTCACGCAGCGCATCGAAGTGTGGAACGACACCGAGACGGGGCGCCTCTTCAAGGGCGTGAAGCACATGCAGGACAGCCTCGTGCGCACCGTGGCGGAAGTCCGCTCGGGCACCGAGTCGATCACCTCGGCCGCGCAGCAGATCGCGGCGGGCAACACGGACCTGTCGGCGCGCACGGAGCAGCAGGCGGCCTCGCTCGAAGAGACGGCCTCGTCGATGGAGCAGCTCACGGCGACCGTCAAGCAGAACGCGGACAACGCGCGCCAGGCGAGCCAGTTGGCGGTCAACGCCTCGGAGATCGCTGCCCGCGGTGGGGACGTCGTGGGCCGCGTGGTCGGCACGATGAACGGCATTTCGGCGAGCTCGAACAAGATCGTCGACATCATCAGCGTGATCGACGGCATTGCGTTCCAGACCAACATCCTCGCGCTCAACGCGGCGGTCGAAGCCGCGCGCGCGGGCGAGCAGGGCCGCGGCTTCGCGGTGGTGGCCGGCGAAGTGCGCACGCTCGCGCAGCGCAGCGCGGCCGCCGCCAAGGAAATCAAGGAGCTGATCGAGGACTCCGCCCACAAGGTGCAGGACGGCTCGGCACTCGTCGAGCAGGCCGGTCAGACCATGGACG
>NZ_NJGW02000028.1:0-46634 GCF_002216225.1 Pandoraea sp. CB10b_02 | reverse complement strand
TTCAGGGCTTTGTGCGGGTGGCGCTCATTGTAATGTTCAAACGCAATGGCCAGACGCGAGAGCGCCGTTGGCGCGTCGGGCTTGTCCATATAGGCGACGTAATTGTGCTTCATGGTCTTCACGAACGATTCAGCCATGCCATTGCTCTGCGGCGAACGTACGGGCGTGGTCAGCGGCTTCAGGCCCAGCTCGCGCGCGAAGCTGCGCGTGCGATGGTCGATGTAGGCCGAGCCGTTGTCCGTCAGCCATTCGATGGCCTGCGCCGTCTGCGTGGTGCCGAAGCGCTGCTCGACGGCCGCCAGCATCACGTCGCGCACCACGTCGCCGCTATGCCCGCCGGTCGTAGCAGCCCAGCTAATCGCTTCCCGGTCACAGCAATCCAGCGCGAACGTCACGCGCAGCGGCGTGCCATCGTCGCACCGGAACTCGAAGCCGTCCGAGCACCAGCGGGTATTGCTCCTATCCACGGCCACGCGACCGTCGTGCCGCCGCTTGTCTCGCCGCACGCCGGGACGACGCAGCAACAAATGGTGCTCACGCATGACCCGATACACGCGCTTGTGGTTGATGCACGGTGCGCCGACCATCTCGCGACTGCGGCGCAGCAGCGCCCAGATGCGCCGGTAGCCGTAGGTTGGCAGATGCGCCACGTGGCCATGGATTTCCTCGACCAGTTCCGTGTCGTCGGTGGGCTTGGCACGGCGACCGTCTTGCCAGTCAGACGAACGAGCCTGCTTCACTGCCACAACAGAGCGCGCCACGCCGAGAACTTCGCAGACCGTTTTCAATGGTCGTCCCCCGGCAGCAAGGGCGAGCGCGCAATCAGGTTTTTTGAACGGCCCCATTCCACGGCTTCCTTCAGGATTTCGACTTCCATTGTCTTTTTCCCGAGCAGCCGTTGCAGCTCCTTGATTTCCTTGATGGCTGCAGCCAACTCCGATGCGGGCACTACGGTTTCTCCCGCTTTCACCGCCGCCAGACTGCCTTCCTGGTATTGCTTGCGCCAGCCGAACACTTGGTTCGGATTCACGCCGTGCCGCCGGGCCACGGCTGACACCGATGCTCCCGGTGCCAGCGTCTCCTGCACGATGGCGATTTTTTCCTGCGCCGTGCGCCGCCGACGGCGCTCCGGCTCGGTCAGAATTTCGATGGGTTCCACGTAATGATTAGGCTTACTGATAGGCACAAGACTATCCGTTATTTTAAGAGAGTCCTTGTGTCCTCAGATACGTGGGGCCGCTCCAGGTCATCAATACGATATGGCCGAAAGGCGTGATGCATGGGAAGCCATTTTGCCCAGCAGACGCTGCTTACAGAATCAACAAAGCCATTACGGCAGGCAAATCAATTGATGGATTGGGATGGTAGTCATGCCTGAGCAGAAGAGGATGGTGCCGATATTCGTCGTCGCAGAGCAAGGCCTTGTGCCATACATTGCGCCGAATTCGCTTGAAGCGGTACGCGCGTCAGCGCTCGCTCAAATCAACACCTACGCTGGAGCCAAGCGCAAGGAAATCGCAGGCACAGCAGTCCTTGCCGAAA
Organism: Pandoraea sp. CB10b_02; assembly: GCF_002216225.1. Classification (NCBI taxonomy): domain Bacteria; kingdom Pseudomonadati; phylum Pseudomonadota; class Betaproteobacteria; order Burkholderiales; family Burkholderiaceae; genus Pandoraea; species Pandoraea sp. CB10b_02. The sequence continues at coordinate 45,092 of NZ_NJGW02000028.1, read as the reverse complement.
TGAGGAGAAAAGCGGAATCGGCGCACGCGGAGCTGATGAAATCAGTTGCCTAACGATACGAAAAGGAGATCTAGATGAAGAAGGTAGTAATCGCAGTGTCCGTAATGACCATTGCAGCCTCAGCCATTCTGGCTGGCTGCATTTCAACGTCAGTGACCGTGCCGGTGCAGGTCAATGAAGGGAGAGCGACCAACGTGGCCGACGTTGTGACGAGCGAGAACCGAGCCACACAGTCAACACAGACGGACGGCGTTGAGCAGAAGCAAGGATGGGATGAGGGAGATAGGCAGTCATCGGGGCAGTAAAAGGCCATCCGGACATATGCCCGGATGGCGGCGTTGAGCCCCCATGCTCGCAGCCAGGACGCCTCGGAGGAAAGGCGTAGTGCCATGGGGTGTACGATTCCCGTCCCACACAAGAATCGCCCCAATTTCTCATTGTTATCCAGATAGCAGATAAAAAAGAGCCCGCGCAAGGCGGACTCAATACCCAGCTAGGACGCTCCGAGACACGCGTAAATGCGCGCCCTAACAGAGAGAAGCATGAAAATTATCTCTGAGCGGTGGCAATCCGCAAATGGGGCTAAGCCCAATTTGGTCGCGTGAGGATCACTATCGCGTCTCGTTCGCCAACGGCTCTCTCGCCTGCGCCTATTGCCGTGAATCCACATCGGCAAAAAAAGAGCCCGTACGGGGGTACGGGCTCAAAAGCCCTCGTCGGGGGGCGAGAGGAGAGACACATCGATCTTGAGCGCCAGTATTCTCCAATAGCGTAGGAGACCCTTGAATAGGGCTACGCCCATAACCGTCAAGAGACGTTCCTCGGGGCGCAGATGGTGGCTTCTGCCGATTGCCTTCAACACTCTTTGAGGATGCGCCTATGGTCGAGAACACCCTCCTGCTGGCAGGTTAATGTGGAACGATCGACAAAACCCTTCCGCGGCATATGCGGAGCTAGGTTATCCATTAGGAAGTTCAACATGCACAACACAGGGAGAGGCTTATGGCAGAACGTTCAGATGCCACACTGGGCGGAGTGCTCGTGGTATCGCTGGTTGTCGCAGGTTGCCTGCACTCGTTTTCAAGGTTTGTCGGGGCCGATTTTGCCACTACCGCAGAAGCGGCCGGCCGGCTAGCCATCATTTTGGTACTTACGGGCTTGCTTATGTACTCTTTGCAGCCGAATTGGTGGGCCCCGTGCGTCGCGGGTGCATTGGCGATGCTATGGCCCTCGTGGTGGCCCGTTTTGAAGAGTGTTGCAGCGGGAGGGCGACCTCCAGACGAGTATCCGGCACCGATGTTTGCGGCTTGGTACACGAAAGCGTTTTTTCTATGGGGGGTGGGAGTGGCGATTGTCGCAATACTGGCGTGGTTGACATATCGCGCATGGGATTTGCATCTGAGGTATTGAGCGTTCGTTTTGCCGAACGCGTACCTCGTAGGCTGGGAATTGAACATCTGGATGTCGCCCCCCGTACGATGTAGGCGGCAAATGTTGCTCAAGCATCCGGCAACGGTGTGTTTCCGTCCCCGTATCGGACAGAGCCACTGAGCCGCCGACGGTACCAGCCGGTTCCGGATGATAGCTCAACGGATAGAGCGACAGTCCAATACGCAGGTTCGACTCGTGCATGCCTCGCCAAACGGGCCTCTAGTTCACGCAGCTTAGAGCAGCGAACTCGTAATTCGTTGGTTCCGCGTTCGACTCGCGGGAGGCCCACCATACCCGAGTGGTGAAATTAGTAGACACCGCAGACTTAAAATCCGCTACGCCTTCCTCGGCGCGTGCCGGTTCGAGCTCGGCCTCGGGTGCCAATCCGAAGTCTTGAATGGACGCTCAGGCCGATTTCGCTCAGTGTCAAAACTCGCGCAATTCGGTGTCAAATCGCTCGCGACGTTACACCCAGCGGCATGCTCAGTTGTGCTGATGGGCGAGCGGGGAAGCTGGCGCGATTCGCTGACACCTGCGGGAGGCGTTGGCGCTCGATCAATGGACGAGGCGAGGTCATTTATGGCGTTGCCGGACGCTCAGATCATGAGCGCAGCAGCTTCGCCGAAGTGAGGGCGAATCGCGGCGAAGGCAGAAAAACCCACACCCGCAAAAATAAAAAGGGGGGTTCGATTTCTCGCAACCCCTTGAATTCGTTTGGTAGGCCGTGCAGGATTCGAACCTGCGACCAACGGATTAAAAGTCCGCTGCTCTACCAACTGAGCTAACGACCCAACGAAGAAAAAGATTATAGCGTCGTGCTCGTTATAGTGTCAAGATGTGTGCGACGCAGATATGTCCGTTTCGACACAATTTCCCGCGCGATGCGCAATATCCGGTCAAACGCTGCGTTCAATGCGCCACATCTGGTACTTGAATGCGCAGACGCCGCCCACGAGAATTGCGGCGATCGCGACGAACGAGCCGAGCGCCAGCGTCGACACGCCGGACAGGCCTTGGCCGACCGTGCAGCCCAGCGCCGTCACGCCGCCAAAACCCATCAGCACGCCCCCGACCATGTGGTTCGCCGTGTCTTCCGTTCCCTGGAAACCCTCCCAGCGGAACGTGCGCGAGACCAGCGCATAAACGAACGACCCCGCGATCACGCCCAGTACACTCGCAATGCCCAGCGTGATCACGTTGCTCGTGTCGCTCCACATCATCAGCCAGTACATCGTGTACGCCAGCGGCGACACGAACGAGAGCGCTTCCATCTTGCCGGAGTTCGTCGCGACGAAACTCTCCTCGAGCGTGTTCGGATTCTCGGCGACGTAGCCGACCTTGCCCGATACGTACCACAGCGCCACGATGATCGCGCCCACGACCAGGCCGCCGAGCAGGTGGTCGAACGTCCAGAATTCGCGCCGGGCCACGGCCGCCGCGACGAAGGCGCCGCCGACGATCAGGCCCAGAATGAGTTGCGCGCGATGCACGTCGCCGCCGAAGGCGCCGCCGAGCAGGGTCGGCAGATCCTGCGAGGTGGCAAACGTCGTTTGCACACTGTCGATGGCGGCCACACGCAGGACCGCGAAGACACCCTTGAGCGTCATGTAGGCAGACACCGCGATCATCACGAAAACGAGCAGCGACTTGAGGTTGCCTCCGCCGATGCGCACGAGCGTCTTGCTCCCGCAACCCGACGCGAGCACCATGCCGAAGCCGAAGAACCAGCCGCCCACCAGATACGACAGCCATGTGAAGCGCGGCGTCGTGTAGATGGCCTTCACGGGATCGATGACGCCTTGCGAGGCGAGCACGCCGGTGCCGATGGTCGCCACGCCGATGGCAAGCCACCACATGCGCATGCGGTTCCAGTCGCCGATGTTCACAATGTCGGAGAGCGCGCCCATCGTGCAGAAATGCGTGCGCTGCAGTACGGCGCCGAACACGAAGGCAAGACCAAAGGTGAGCCACACGACGGTGTGGGAGAGGGCGGTGAGATCGACGTCGGTCATGAGACTGGAGGCAAAGAGAGGTATCGGCCGCGACCGGCCGTTCGGTGCATTTGTGCGAGCCACGGGGCGTGGTCGCTTTGTTATTGTCGGACGCGCCGCGCAGGCCTTGCGCGGACCCGTCATGGGCGCGCTCGCCATGCCACGCGAGCCATCGGCCCGCGCGCATCCCCTTCAGGCGCCGCGCCTCGAACGCTTGGAAAGTCCGTATTCTACTTGAGGTCTCGCCCGACGCCCGGAAACGACAACGCCGCCCTGAAGGCGGCGTCGTTCGTTTGACGAGTGTCCTCACACGGCAGGCTGGTTCGCGCAGCCGGCCGAGGGGCGTTCTACTTCAGCTTGGCCGCACGTTTCTTGGCCTCCGCTGCGGATTCGGTGTCCGGGTACTTGGCCATCAATTCCTGCAACGTTTTTTTCGCTGCCGCAGTCTGCCCGGATTCCGCCTGGTTGCTGGCAATCGCCAGCATGGCCTCGGCGGCCTTCGGGCTCGTCGGGTACTTCGTCACGATCGCCTGCAGCGTCGCGGTCGAACCCTTCAGATCCTTGTTGGCGTACTGCGCATTGCCAAGCCAGAACTGCGCTTCGGGTTGATACGGGCTGTCAGGGTACTTGGCTGCGAAGGTCCGGAATGCCGTTTGCGCCCCCTTGTAGTCACCGTTGCGGAATTTCGTCAGCGCGGCGTCAAAGACGTCTTTTTCGCCCGGCTGGACGGTGCCCGTGACACCGCCGACGGTCATCTGCTGCGGTTCGAACTTCTTCAGACGACCATCGAGATCGGTGTAGAAGTCCTTTTGACTTTGCTGCAGGTTCGCAAGCTGGTTTTTCAGATCTTCGTTCTGGCCGCGCTGGTCGGCCAGATCACGCTGCAACTGCTGGATCTGATTGTTCAAATCCAGCACGTTGCGCGTGAGCCCCTCGATCCGTTGCTTGTCCGCATCCAGACGGCTACGGATATCGAGGATCGCTTTGCGCGCCTCGTCGTCGTCGAACAATCCGGCATGCGCGAGCGGGCTCAGCACCGCAGTGCCGAGCGTCGCCGCGCAAATCAGGTTTTTAAGCAAACGAGACGTCATGACGATTCAATCAATAAGCCAGATCGACGCGACGATCCTGTGCCCAGGTCGCTTCGTCGGTGCCGGTGGCCTTTTCCTTGCCGAGCGAAACGGCTTCCATCTGGCTGGCGTTGGCGCCCAGGGCCGTCATGGTCTTCAGGACGGCTTCGGCACGCTTCTGACCCAGCGCCAGGTTGTACTCGCTCGTACCGCGCGGGTCGGTGTTGCCCTGGAGCAGCACCTTGCGTTGCGAGTACTTGTTCAGGAAGTTGGCGTGCGCCTGGAGCATCGGCGAGTACTGGCTGTCGACGGCATAGCTGTCGAAGCCGAAGTACACGCTGCGCTTGGCGAGCGGGCCGTTCGGGTTGTTCAGTTCGGCGGCCGAGGCGTCGACGGGGGTGACGGCGCGCGCGTCGGTCGTGGTCTGACCCTTGTTGGCGTTAGCCTGGTCGTCGAGCTTCACACCCGAGGAGCAAGCGGCCAGAGCGGCCAGCGAAGAGATGGCGAAGATGCTACGAAGCAGGGAACTCATATGAGCCTCCGATTGATGTTGCTGTTGATGTTATTGCATGAAGGGGCCCCAGGAGGGTTCGCGAACTTCCCCTCCCCGGACCTGAAGAATCTGCCGGGTTTGCCCGTCCACCGAGACTGCCGCGAGAACCTTGCGGCCTCCCGACTGCGTTGCATAAAGAATGTATTTGCCGTTCGCGGCGAAACTCGGTGACTCGTCGTGGCCGGTGTCGGTCAGAGTCGTAACATCGCCAGTACTCATATCCTGCACGCACAGCTTGAATCCGCCACCCTGACGCGAGATGAACGCGAGCAACTTGCCGTCGGGGCTGATTCGCGGGCTGACGTTGTAACTCCCCTTGAAGGTCACGCGCTGCGCGCCGCCTTCGCCTTCGCCGCCGGCCGGCATCTTGTAGATCTGCGGACCACCGCCACGATCGCTCGTGAAGTAGATCCATTTGCCGTCCGGGGAATACTGCGGTTCGGTGTCGATCGCGCCGCTGCGCGACAGACGCTTGAGGCCGCCGCCATTGGCGTTGACCTGATAGATCTGGGTGTTGCCATCGCGCGAGAGCGCCACGGCGAGCTTGCTGCCATCCGGCGACCACGACGGTGCCGAGTTGTTGCCGCGCTCGTTGGCGAGCACCGCGCGCCGGCCCGAGGGCAGGTCGTGGATGTACACCACCGGCTTGCGCCTCTCGAACGAGACGTAGGCGACCTTCGTGCCGTCCGGCGACCATGCCGGCGAGATGATCGGTTCGCGGCTGTTGAGCGCCACGCGGGCGTCCTGGCCGTCGGAGTCGGAAATCTGCAACTGGTACGTGTTGCCGGTGTGCAGCACGTAAGACAGGCGCGTGGCGAACACGCCGCGATCGCCCAGCAGCTTCTGATAGATGTAGTCGGCGATCTTGTGCGCCGTCAGGCGCAGGTTGGCCGCCGAGGACGTGAGCGCCAGGCCGCCCAGGGGCTGCCCGTTGACGGCGTCGTACAGACGGAAGCTGACCTGGAAGTTGCCGTTACCGGCCGGTGCGATGGTGCCCGAGACGAATGCGTTGGCGCCCTTGGCGCGCCATGTGCCGAGATCGACCGAATCGTCCACACCGACCGATGCGCCGCCCGTGTCGATCTGGTTGAAGCGTCCGCTGTTCGTCAGGTCGGCCTTGACGACCGAGACGACGTCCGTCGGCGCGGTGCCCTTGAAGTTCGACACGGCAATCGGGTATCGGTTGGTACCGACGCCGTTGATCTCGACGGTAAGCGGGGTCTGCGCATGGGCGATCGTGCAAGCCGCGGTGAGCCAGGTGGCCACCAGCGCACGCCATGCATATTTACTGGAAATTCGCATGCGTTCGATTGGTCAGTTGACGCGGTGCAAGAGGCATTTTTACCACATCCGGATGAAAATGGACTCGCATCGCTCGGTTTTCGTTCCCGTTTGGCAACAGCTCACCCCTTGGGGCGGAGGCGGATGTCGAGGTTCGGGGGCGGAGCCTTGCCGTCGACGCCGCGCGGCAAGGGGTCTGATTTCTTGATGGCGGCCATGGCCGCGGCGTCCCAGGCGGGGTTGCCGCTCGACTTGGTGAGCGTCATCGACAGAATGCTGCCGTCCGGGGCGATGCGCACCGCGACGATCGCCAGCGGATTACCGGTGGTGTCGCCGGCATAGGCGATATTCGGCATGACCTTGGCGCGCACGCGCTCGGCGTAGCCGGCCGTCGACGTGCCGCCGCCGCCTGCGCCCGTGCCGCCCGCTTGCGTGCCCAGACCGTTGCCGTTGGCGCCCGGCGTGCCGTTGGCCATGCCGCGCAGCGCGGCCAGACGTTCGTTGCGCGCGGCCTCGGCCGCCTTTTGCGCCGCCGCCTGTTGCGCGGCCTTGGCCTTGGCTGCCTTCTCTTCGGCGGCCTTCTTCTCGGCGTCGGCCTTCTTCTGCGCCTCGGCCAGTTGCTGCTGCTTGAGCTCGTCGGCCTTCTTCTGTTCGGCCAACTGCTTTTGCCTGAGCGCTTCCTGGCGCGCTTTTTCTTTTTGCCGCTCGGCCTCGAGCAGGCGCGCCTGTTCGGCCGCTTCCTGCTCCTGCTTGCGTTTTTTCTGCTGCAGCGCGATGTCGGCGTCCTCTTCGGGGCGCGGCGCCGGCACGGCAACGGCCGGAGGTGCGGGCGTCGGCGGCGGCGTTACGACCTGCGGTGTGGGCTGCGCGAGCTCTTCCGGCGTCCATAATTCGGCTTCGGAGCCGGCGGGGGAACTGTTCTGCCAGCGCATGCCATAGAAGAGCAGCGCGAACAGCAGCGCGTGCATGAGCAGCGCGAGAAGAAATGCCCGCCCCGTGCCGCGCTCATCCTTGCGCGGACCGATGGGACGGTCGGAACGGCCTACGGTGGTGCTCATTTCTGCTTGACGAGCAGGCCCACACGCTTGACGCCCTGGGCCTTGAGATCGGACATCACGTTCATGACGCTTTCATAGCGCACCGACTTGTCGGCGGCGATGACGACCGGCTGGTCCGGATTGGCCGCCTGGCGGCCTTGCAGGAAGCCGGTCAGGTCGCCGGCGCTCATGCGCTGCTCGATGGTGTTCTGACCATCCTTGTAGCGCACGAGCATGCGATTGTCCGCTTCGATGTTGACGACTACCGGCGGCGTCTGCTGCTGTGGGCTCGCGTTGGCGACGCTCGGCAGATTGACGATCGACGGCGCCACCAGCGGGGCGGCCACCATGAAGATGACGAGCAGCACCAGCATCACGTCGATGTAGGGCACGACGTTGATGTCCGCCATGGCGCGACGGCCGCGGCGAGCGTTGCGCATAGAACCTGCCATGTCTCGGCGCTCCCGGAGTGCTTAGTGAATCTGCCGTTGCAGGATGTTGGAGAATTCTTCGATGAAGCTCTCGAAGCGGATCGACAGCCGGTCGATGTCGGTAGCGAAGCGGTTGTAGGCGACCACGGCGGGGATCGCGGCGAACAGACCGATGGCCGTGGCCACCAGCGCCTCCGCGATGCCCGGTGCCACGTTGGCGAGCGTGGCTTGCTGGACGTTCGACAGGCCGCGGAATGCGTTCATGATACCCCACACGGTCCCGAACAGGCCAATGTACGGGCTGACCGAACCGACCGACGCGAGGAACGGCAGGTTGGCCTCGAGCGAGTCCATTTCACGTTGATAGCAAGCTCGCATGGCACGGCGTGCGCCGTCGAGGATCGCGTGCGGATCGCTCAGGCCCTTCTCGCTCGCCTTGATGTATTCGCGCATGCCCGATTCGAAGATTCGTTCCAGCGCGCCGGTCTGATGGCGGTTGTTCAGCGCGCTTTGATAAAGCGCCTGCAGATCGCCGCCGGCCCAGAAATCGCGCTCGAAGCGCTCCGTCTGGGTGCGGGCGCGGCGCACCGCAAAGATCTTGCGGAAGATGTGCGTCCACGACAGCAGCGAGAGCAGCAGCAGTAGGCCCATGACGGCCTGGGCAAGCACGCTGGCATGCATGACCAGCGAAATGATGGAAAGGTCTTGATCGGGCATGGTGTGGTGATTGACTGACCGGAATGCTTGTTCTTGGAATCAGGCGTTCGCCGCGGCATTGGCCGTTGTCGCCGCCGACTGCATGGCAAGGCGCACGTGCGCCGGAATCTTTCCAGGGCGCAGCGTGCGGGCGGCTACGCAGCCGATTTTGATGGTGCCGCGCGCCAACAGTTCGCTGGTGCCGTCCGGCGCGTGACGCCAGGCTTCCTGGTGAAAGTCCACCGAAGCCCCGCCAACGCGGTCGATGCGGCTTCGGATGTCGAGAAGATCGTCGAGCCGGGCGGGGCTCAGGTAGTCGAGGGCAGTGGCGCGCACGATGAAGATCATGCCGGTATGGCGGGCCAGTTCGTATTGCTCGATACCAAGCGAACGGAGCCACTCGGTGCGGGCCCGTTCAAAGAATTTTAAGTAGTTGGCGTAGAAGACGACGCCTCCGGCGTCCGTGTCCTCGTAGTAAACGCGAATTGACCAACTGGTATCAAAATCAGCCATGCCGCGCATTGTATCGGAACCGGGCAACAACGCCAGTCACGGAAACACAATTTTTCAAACGTCGGCAACGATCGAGCGCTTACGGTGTGTTTTTGATGGCGAGAGGGCGCACCAAATTGGGGCAAACGGGCGGCAATGCCCCGTGTGACGGGCGACGGCGCTGGCGTGGGCGCGTCGCCCGTCTCTATAATGACGGCTCGCAAGCCCCCTGAAATTCCCATGCGACCCGGGCGCGCACGCCTGTTCGCGCGCGCCTTTCGGTCCTCACCAAGCGAAACCACCTGCGAGGCCCTCGAATTGACTTCCCCCACTTCCCCAACTCCTGCTTTGCGTGTCGCCTTCCTCGGCCTGGGCGTAATGGGCTATCCCATGGCCGGCCACCTGCTGCGCGCCGGCCACACGGTCACGGTCTATAACCGGACCGCCGCGAAGGCGCAGCAATGGGTCAAGGAGTACGGCGGCGCCTGCGCGGCCACTCCGGCCGCGGCGGTCCGCGACGCCGACATCGTGGCCGCCTGCGTCGGCAACGACAACGACCTGCGCAGTATCGTGCTCGGCGAGCAGGGCGCCTTCGCCGGCATGAAGGCCGACGCGGTCTTCGTCGACCACACCACGGCCTCGGCGGACGTGGCGCGCGAACTCTACGCCGCCGCGCGCGAGAAGGGGCTGCACTTCGTCGACGCCCCTGTCTCGGGCGGCGAAGCCGGCGCCAGGAACGGCGTGCTCACCATCATGTGCGGCGGCGACGCGCCGGCATTCGAGCGCGTCGCCCCCACGCTGGGCGCCTATGGGCGCGCCGTGACGCGCATCGGCGAGGCCGGCGCCGGCCAACTCGCCAAGATGGTCAATCAGATCTGCATCGCGGGGCTCGTGCAGGGGCTGTCCGAAGCGATCAACTTCGGGCAGCGCGCCGGCCTCGACATGCCGCTGGTGCTCGACGTGATCAACAAGGGCGCTGCGGCGAGCTGGCAGATGGACAACCGCGGTCAGACGATGATCGACGGCAAGTTCGACTTCGGCTTTGCGGTCGACTGGATGCGCAAGGACCTCGGCCTGTGTCTGGCCGAAGCCCAGCGTAACGGCGTGTCGCTGCCGGTGACGGCACTGGTCGATCAGTTCTACGGCGAGGTCCAGGCGCTGGGCGGCTCGCGCTGGGATACGTCGAGCCTGATCCATCGTCTGCGCGTGCTCTGCGGCAAGGCCTGACGCGCGCCGGTCCGGCGTCCGGCCGTCGGCGGGCGTCGGTGGGCGTCGGTGGGCGTCGGTGGGCGTCGGATACGTTTTGGATATCGGGGAAACCCCGGGGATAGCACGCATCGTCAGGGTTTGGCGATTGGCACTAGAATTCGGAAAACGGGACGTCGCGGCGCGACGGCACGGCGGTACGTTGACGTAGCAGCGCGGGAGCGGGCTGGAGCGGTGGCGTTCGAAGTGCCCGAGAATGCCTGGGCCAAGGGAGACCGCCGCGAGCGATAACGACCTAGAAGACAACTCGACCCCGATATCCGACACCGACATGAGTAATCAGTCGAACGCCGCGGCCGTCCGCGCATTTCGCATTCTCGAAATCCTCAGCGCTGCGGGCGCCCCGATGACACTGGCGCAGATCGTGGCCGCCATCGGTCTGCCCAAGCAGACCGTCCATCGCATTCTCAAGCAGCTCGAAGCCGCGTGGCTGGTGACGCGCGAGGCGGGCAGCCGTCACTACGAGCCGTCGTCGCGCGTGCGGGCCATGGCCGTCAACGCGCTCATGCACGCCGGGCCCGCGGCCGCGCGCCACGCGATTTTGCAGCAACTCGTCGACAAGCTCGGCGAGACGTGCAACCTGTCGATGCTCTCGGGCGACGACCTCGTCTACCTCGACCGTGTGGAGACCGAATGGTCGCGCCAGCTCAAGCTCTCGCCGGGCTCGCGCGTGCCGCTGCATTGCACGGCGAGCGGCAAGCTGCTGCTGGCGTACCTGCCGCGCGCGCGTCGAGAAAAGCTCATTGCGCACCTGCCGCTGCGCCCGCGTGCGGAGAACACGATCACCGATCTCGAAGATCTTCGCAACGAGCTGGCAGACACTCGCAAGCGCCGCATCGGGACCAACAACGAAGAGCACGTGCCGGGCATGATCGCCGTGGCCGTGCCGGTGATGCTCGATCGCAACCGTGCATGCGCGGCCATCGCCGTACAGGCGAGCGCGCAGCACACCACGCTCGAAAAGCTCATGACGTATCTTCCCGACCTTCAGGAAGCGGCCGAGACCATGGCGGCAACGTTCAACGAGTAAGGCGCGCGGCGCTCCGCGCCGAAGGGCTCGCCGAGCGCGACGGGCAAATCCCGAAGGGGCAACCAAAGGACAACCGGCGGACGAAGGCTGGCGAACGTGCGCCGCGTCACTGCGCCCGTGCTGCGCTGGCGGCCGTGGCCGGGATGGCCGGGCTTGCCGGATTTGCCGGACTCGCCGCCGGCGCGGCCGCGGAGGCCGCAGAGGCCGCAGAGGCCGCAGAGGCCGAAGCGCCGAGCACCCTGGCCAGTTGCCGGGCGCCTTGCGCCGATTCGGCGCGCATGCGCGGACCGACGAAGAGCGGGTCGAGTATCAGGAACAGCAGATTCGGCGTGCGATAGATAAAGTCGCGCTCGAAGCGCGTGCCGGAGCCGTCGGGCGTCAGCGTGTAGCGCACTTGTGCCGAGGGGCGCCGATTGACTTCTGCCTCGGCCCGCCAGGTCAGCGGCGGCTTCGCTTCGATCACTCGCCAATGGAGGATGCCGTGCCGGCCGGCGAGGCGGAATTCCTCGGCCACCTCGTCGCCGAGCGCGAGCGGGCGGTCCGTCGTGCCTTGCACCGCGAGCGATGCCGGATGCCAGGCCGGCCAGTTCGCGGGCGTCGTCACATAGTCGTAGACCGCCTGCGGCGGCGCGCGCAGCGTCACCACGGTGACGACATGCGTCTGGCGCTCGAACGGCAGTGGCAGCAGCGAGAGCAGGGCCATCACCGCCACCGCCCCGAGGACGAACAGGAAGGCGCGCTTCATCGGTGCGCGCTCACGCACCGGCAGGCGAATCGAGTTCGACATCGACCATGAGGTCGTCGGCCAGGCTCTCCAGGACGTCGCGCAGCGCCTCGGTCGTCACGCTCGCCGGCACGCGAAGCCGCGCCGTGGCGCGAAACAGCGTGCCTCCCGACATCGACCCCTCGACGCACTCGGTCGCGAGCTCGTCGATGCTCACGCCGCGCGAGAAAAGCACATGCGAGATTTCCTTGACGATGCCCGGATGGTCCTGCCCCACCAGATCGAGTTGCAGCGTGCGCGCGGCGGGGTCTTCGGCGGCGCTTTGCGCGTGCGTGACGGCGATGCGCAGGCCGTGTGTCTGCAGCGCATGCAGCGCCTTCGTGAGCGGCTCGGCCTGATCGTCGGGAACCTGCAGATGGATGATGCCGGCGAACTGGCCGGCCAGATTGGCGAGACGGCTCTCGAGCCAGTTGGCGCCTGCGGCGGTGGCGCGATCGGCGATCGCGTTGACCAGCCCCGGACGGTCCGGGCCGATCACGTTCAGAATCAGGGACGTCGTCATCACAGGCTCCATCGACACTGAGGGGCAAGAGGCGGCGCAGGCGACACGCCGGGCCCGCGTGTTCATGCAATGGACCGTGGCGCGCATCAGGCTCAAGTGTAGTGCAATCGCGGGGGCCGCCGCTACGGCCGGGGCCGGACGTGCCTGGCACTGAGCGCACCGAGGGCGCAGAGGGCGACGAGAGCGATGAGAGCGATCAGGGCAGTCGGTGGCGATCAGGAGCGGTCGGCCGCCATGCCGAGCAGGGCGATGACGGTCGCGTCGTCGGTTTGCACGAAATCGTCGTAGGCGAGGCTCACCGCGTAGAACGGCTGCGGCGTCTCGAGACACACGACGGCGTCGGCGAGCGTGGCCAGTCGTGCGATCGCGTCGCGGGCGCCGACCGGCGCGCACGCGATGAGCGGCGTTGCGCCAAGACGCCGCATCGCACGCAAGGCGGCAATCATGGTCGCGCCGGTGGCAATGCCGTCATCGACCAGCACCACGGGACGCCCATGGACGTTGGGCGCGCCGCGGCCCGGCGTGTAGGCCTGGCGCCGCTGCGTGATGAGCGCGCGCTGCCGTGCCGTTTCATGCGAGAGGTACACGCCGGTGGCGCCGAGCGAGAGGGCGTGGTCGGCGAGAAAGATGCCGCCGAACTCGTCGACCGCGCCGATGGCGAGCTCGGGCTGGTGTGGCGCACGCAGCTTGTGGGCGAGCAGCACGTCGAGCGTGCCGTTCAACTGACGTGCGACGGGCAGCGCGACAGGGACGCCGCCGCGCGGAATGGCGAGCACGAGCGGCGGCGCGCAACGCGCGAGCAACTCGTGCGAGGCGAGCACTTCGGCCAGCGCGTTGCCCGCGGCGGCACGATCGAGAAACGAGGCAACGGCAGGCATGGCAGCGATGTGGGGGGAGATTCCTCATCGTACCGCCGCTTGCCGCCGTCCGTATGCGCCGAAGTGTATCCGTTTGTGACGGCCGGGGTGGGCGTGGCGGCCAGGTCGGCGCACCCCTTAGCGCGCGAGCAGTTCCGGTACGGTGCCGACGAGCAGCGTCACGCCCGAGCAGGCGAGCAGGGCGAGCACCATGCGCCGGAACACATGGTCGGAGAGGAACCGGTAGGCCCACGCACCGAGCAGCGTCGGCACGATCATCGCCGGCACCGCGATCGCGAAGACATGCAGCGTCTCGGTCGTAATCACGCCGTGTACGGCGTACAGCGTGATGGTCAGCGTGTGCATGACGATGAAGAAGATCTGCATCACGGCGCGCTGCATGTCCTTGTCCCATCCGCGCAGCGTGCACCACAGCGTGGGCACCACGCCCACGAGACCGCCGATGCCGCCCATCACGCCGCCGATGAAGCCGACAACGCCATCTGCCGCGCGCCCGCCGTGCGAGATGCGCGGCAGATGGGCGCAGAGCAGGAGGATCGAGCAGTAGACGACGAGCACCGCGCCGATGCCGGCCCGGAACCACACCGGGTCGAGGTAACGGAGAATCCACACCCCGACCGGCACGCCGAACAGCCCGCACAGCACGAACGGGGCGAGGCGCCCGAGCGGCACGGCGCGTCGTGCCGCGCGCAGGCCGAGAATCTGGCCGACGAGCGAACAGAATGCCGCGAGCGGGCCGGCCAGCGTGGGCGGCAGCGACCAGGCCCAGAACGACAGGGCGACGAGGCTGAACGCGAAGCCGGACAGGCCTTGGACGAAGCCGGCGATGCAGGCGCCGGCAATGAGAGGGAGCAACGTGTCGACAGTCATGAATCGGGCGCGGCGGGCCCATCTTGCAACGCACATTGCGGCCAGTGGAGCGGCGTCATGTCGGCGAATCCGCGCGGCGCGCGGCCACATGGGCCGAACGGGCGTGGGAGCGACTTGGACGGCGCGCTGCGTCGCCGGATGCGGGTCCGCAGGGCTTGGCAAGGCGAGGGCACGGATGGGGCCGTCGCGGGGCGGTCTCGGTGTTGTTGCGTGGGCGGTGAGCCGCCCACGGCTTTTGTTATCGGGTTCTGGATTCTGAATTCGCCATTATCCGGTGATCGCGCCTGCTGGCAATAGGGAACCGGCTGTTGTGGGACGCTCGGCGACCGTGCGCCTCATGCCGCGCGCTGCCCTTGCGGCCCCCACCGCTCCCATGCGGCGACGAAGGCCGTGCCGACCGCGATGCCGAGCGCCGCGCCGGCCAATGCATCGCTGACCCAATGGTAGGCCGCCGCGATCTGGCCGAACCCCGTCATGGCGACGGCGATGGCGCAGGGCCAGCGCAGCACCCGATGCCGCAGCGCCACGACCGTGGCGAAGGCGAGCATCACCGTGAGATGCCCGGAGGGAAACGAGGCGTAGGCCGCACCGTCGCCGCCGAACCAGTTGAACGCGAAGACGCCGTCGCGCAGATACGACGGGTTGTCGCGAATCCAGGTGGCGGGCCATGTGCGTCCGAACACGAACTTCAGCGTTTGCTTGAGCACGCTGCCGACGCCCACCGCGCCGCCGGCGAGCCACAGCGTGGCGGCCCATCCGGGCAACATGCGACGCCGGAGCAGCACCGCTGCGCCAACGGCGAACGTCGGCCAAGCCAGCACGAAAAGCGGCGAGGGCAGCTCGGCAATGCGCTCGATCCAGCGCGTGCCTTGCGTGTAGACGTGTGCGGCGTCCACCACCGGACGGTCGATCCAGGCAATGGCGGCGAGCGTGAGCAGCAGGCACGCGAGGGCGGCGCGCAGGCACGCGACGCAAGCGCCGGGAGGGCGGGGCGGGGAGGACGCGGTGGCACGCGGGTCCGGAACGGATCGAGTCATGGCAGGTATGGGGGCGCAGGCGCCGCAGAGCCGAAGGAGAAGGTGAACGCCCGGAAATGTCCGGAAACCCCAGGGGAAACGCTGACAAGCACCGAAGAGCACCGGGGAGCGCCGGGATGCGCCGGGATGCGCCCCAACGCCGCCGCCCCGCAGACTGCCCCCGTCCCGTGGCGATTTGATGACGATCAGGGCGCCGGCGTTGCGTTCGTGACATGCTCGGGTTGCAAGGGACGGAAAGATTTCTTTGCTCGTTGAGGCGGCATCGTCCTACAATCGTCCCCTACGTCATCGTCGGGGATACGGGGCCGATGTAAGCGTCGGAAGTTTGCGTCGGGTATTGACGTCGAGTATGACGTGCCGCCCGGCGGCGTCGCTCCGAGATCGTTTTTCGTTGGACAAAACAATACCAATATCGCATGCGGGGGCAGTAGTGGATCGGGGATTCGAGGTCGTCATCGACCGTCTGGCGCGCGAATTCTGGCGCGCCGCACACACGCGCGAACAACAACGCGCCGCATCGGAGGCGCGCTCGCTGGCGCCGGTGCGGGCTCTGGATCAGGCGCAGCGCGCCCTCGACGAGGCAGGCGTTGTCGACGCCGCCGCGCGCGAGCGTCTGCAACTCGCCGTGGGGCAGGCCGATGCGGCCGCCCGAAGCGCACGGGCCCGCTACGAAGTGGCGCGTCTCGAGCGCCTGCTCGCCGACGGCCTTGCGCGCGATCTGCGTATCCGGCCAGCCGACCTGCGCGCCAGCAACACGCCGCCGGTGCTCGACACCCGTCGCCTGCCCAAGATCCTCGCCAAGCCCGAATGGGAGACCTTCGCGCCCGAGAAGCCGGGACGACTCGCGCTGGCCATGCCCGGCGCGTCGGCGCGTTACGAGCAGGCCGTGGCGAAGGCGCGCAGCGAGTTCGTACACGCCGAGCGCGAGTACGAAGCGTCGAAGATACGTCGCGCGCAAGGCTCGATGATTCTACAGATCGCGCAGCAAAAGGCGACCGAAGCGGCGCGCGCCGAGAGCGCGCGTCACAACGCCGCCGTGGCCGAGTTCGAGGGCGCATTGTTACGAGGCGAGGCGGCCGCCATCACCGGTTACGCGCGTATCGTGCTGAGCCGCAGTCCGTATCCCGAAGCGTTCACGCAGACGCTGGCCGCGCACTACGTCGAGAACCTCAAGCTGCTCGCCGTGGGCTATGACGTCCCGACCATCGACGCCATGGTGCCTACCGCGCTCGATTATCACTACAACGCCGCCGAGGGCGCGGTGCATGGCGTGCCGGCCGGCGAGGCCATGCGCGCCCAGGTATACGCCAGCGCACTGCGCCAGATCCTGCTTCGCTCGCTGCACGAATTGTTCTCGGCGCAACCGCTGCGGCAGGTGAGCGCCATCGTCTTCAACATATACGCCGGCGAGGGCGAGGCGCGCGCATGTCTGGCGAGCGTACACGCGGCGCGCGCGGACTTCGCCGCGCTCGCGCTGGCCGAGGGCGACCCCGCAGCGCATCTCGCCGCGCTGGGAGCGCGCCTTTCGCCGCGCCCCGAGGCGCTGCAGCCGGTCACGCCCGTGGCCGGCGTCGACATGACGCAGGCGATCACGGACGAGAAGGTCGCCGTCGATCGGCGCTTTAACCTGGCGACGCTCCCCGACAAGGACTTCACGCAGGTCATGTTCCACCTGCTGCGCTCGCATGGTTTCGAGGGCCCGCCGCTGCTGCCGGGCGAGAATGGCATGCTGAGCTGTCGGGCATGGGACCCGCACCCGATCTTCGGCGGCGACGTGGTCGTGCACATTCACCGGGCGACGGGCCACCGCCACCGTCTGGGCATGGGCACCGCGCGCGCGATGCTCGCCGAAATGCAGCAGATCGGCGCGGCGCGCGGCATGCTGATCACGACGGGGACGTTCGAAGACGGTGTCGAGGAGTTCGCGCGCGAGCGCCGTATCGAACTGCTTGCCGGGCATCATCTCGTCTTCCTGCTCGGGGAGAACGCGGGCGTCGACGCGAGCGTCGACGTGCCGGAGACGACAGAGACGGTGGAGACGGCAAGGATGGCGTAGACGGCTGCGTCGTTGTTCCGACGCGTCTGACACGCCGGCGCGCCGACGGCGCGAGGGCAATGTGAAGGGAGTGGCGTGGTGTCCTGCTATAGTGGGTCCACCCCGCCCACGCCACATCCACATCCACATCACGGAGGTTCGTATGTCGCGACGCATGAAAGGTTCGGTCAAGGTTGGCGCCACCCGGAGATCCCGCATGGGGCTCGCGAGCGCGGCAGGGCTCGCATTCATGCTGACGCTGACCACGCCGCTGCCGGCGAACGCGCAGCTCGACATGCTCAAGAACGCCATTGGCGGGGGCGGCAGCGGCGGTAATTCGGGCGGTAGTGCCGGCGGTAGTGCCGGCGGGCTGGCCGGCAGCCTCGGCGCACTGGGCTCGACCGGGTCGCTCACCTCGGGCAGCATCGGCAACGCTACCGGCGTGCTGCAGTTCTGCATCAAGAACAACTATCTCAACGGGGCCAATCTGAGTTCGGCCACCGACGTCAAGGACAAGCTCCTCGGCAAGATCGGTGCGCAGTCCGGCTCGCCCGCCGCGAGCCCCGGCTATCTCGACGGCGCCAAGGGATTGTTGTCGTCGCCCGACGGCAAGACCGTCGATCTGAATGGCGGCGGACTCAAGGAGCAGATCACGCGGCAGGTCTGCGGCAGGATTCTCGATCAGGCCAAATCCTTCCTTTGACGCTTTCCTGATTCGCGGGCCATGCGCCGGGCGGCCGCATGGCCGGTGGCTCCAAAATAATCATCTGTTTTGGGTCTTTGCCGAGGGCCAGGGGCGGACGTACCCTACGCGTTATTCCCGCCATGCCCGCCATGCCCGCCACCCTTGTCCGGAGTCGCAGATGTACCAGCCCGCCGCCTTTACCGAGGAACGCCCCGAGGTCTTGCATGACCTCATTCGCGCCCACCCGCTCGGCCTGCTCGTGAGCGCCGGCGCAGCGGGGCTGAGCGCCGATCCGATTCCGTTCCTGATCGATCCGGCCGAAGGGGAATTCGGGACGCTGCGCGCGCACCTGGCGCGGGCCAACCCGCATGTCGCGTGCCTGCATGAGGCGCAAGAGTGCCTAGTCGCGTTCACGGGGCCGCAGGGCTACATCTCGCCGTCCTGGTACGCGGCCAAGGCCGAACACGGCAAGGTGGTGCCGACATGGAACTACGCCGCCGTGCACGCGTGGGGCAAGCCGCGCGTGATCGACGACCCCGCATGGCTGCGGCGTTTTCTGGAGGCCCTTACACACTCGCAGGAACAATCGCTGCCGGCGCCGTGGGCGGTGGGCGACGCGCCGGCCGACTTCATTGCCGGCATGCTGCGCGCGATCGTCGGCGTGGAGATCCCGATCCGGCGCATCGAAGGCAAGTTCAAGATGTCGCAGAACCGGGCGATGCCGGACCGTATCGGCGTGGTCGAGGGTCTGCGCGCGCGCGGCGCGTACAGCGAGCCGCTGGCGGCGCTCGTCGCCGAACGAGGGGACGTTCCTAAAAGCTGAGTCGATTCGCCGGTAACGAAACGAAACAATTCCGTGGGCGGGCAAGCGGGGCGCACCGCCGCGTCCGCGCATACAATGCGGCATTCCGACCCGGACGCCGTGATGAAAACGTTGCTCGTCATGCTTGTAGTGGCGCTGTGTCTGCTCCTTCTTGCGCAGGCGTGGGCGCCGAGCGCGCAGGCAGACGAGTGCGACAATCTCGGCCCCTCGCAAACGTTGCAATGCGCGGCTTACGGCGCGGCGAACGTCGTCCCCGAATAGCCGTTCATCCGCTACAATCGCACCCCCTCAAGTCTTACCCTCAGCAGTGCGATGAAGCAGTCTCGATGGACGGCCACCGCAGTGCGCGCAAGCCGCTTGCGCGCGATGGCCGGGCAGTTGGCAATCTCGCTGGCGGTCGCCTCCGCCTCCCCCTTTTCCACCATTTCGCTCGTCGCGTTCACCGCCTTCTCGGTTCTCCCGCCGTTGGCGAGTCAGGCCGTCGCCGCAACCACGGCGTGCGGCGATCACTACTGGGCCGGCGCGGCGCCCGACATCACCAACGCGGCGGTGGCCCGCCAGGCGCGCGAGGTGTGCTTCAGCGCCTTCGCCGTCATGCACTCCGGCGTGACGCGCACGCCGCTGTGGTCCGCAGAACGCCTGACGCGCGCGAGTCTGACCGACGCGCGCGAGATCGGGCGCGTGGACAACTTTCACGCCGAGTCGCGTCTGCCGCCCGACGAGCGGGCCGAATTGCGAGATTACGTGCGCTCCGGCTACGACCGCGGACACATGGCGCCCTCGGCCGACATGCCGGATGCGCAGGCGCAGGCCGAGAGCTTTTCGCTGTCCAACATGGTGCCGCAGAACCGCGAGAACAACCGCTATCTGTGGGCCGGCATCGAAGCGAGCGTGCGCCGGCTCGCACAGCAGCGCGGTGAACTGTTCGTGATCACGGGGCCGCTTTTCAAGGGCAAGACGATCGCGCAGATCGGCGATCGCGTCATGGTGCCCACACAACTGTTCAAAGTCGTCTACGATCCGAAGCGCGAGCAGGCCGGCGCGTATCTCGTGGCCAACGAAGCGACCGGCGATTATTCTGTGGTGAGCGTAGCGGCACTCGAAAAGCTGGCCGGCATCGATTTCTTCCCCGGCATGCCCGCCGAGGTGAAGAACACCGCGATGCGGCTGCCGGCGCCCAAGGCAGCGGGCGGTGGCGGTAAGCGCCGCGAGCCGGACGTGCCGACGTATCGCGAAGTGCAGACGGTGCTCGACGTCTTGCGTGCGATCCTCCGCTAAGCGGAGGGCGGCCCGGCCGCACTGCCCGAACCCGCGACTGCCGCGACTGATTTCCCCCGATTCAGGAGTCACCGATGTCCGCATCGCCATCAGCCAACGCCACGTTCACCCCATTCGCCAACGACGCCGACGCGCTCTCGATCGGCGAACTGAACGTCGAAAATCATGCCGATCACGTGGCCGTATTCGGCAACCTCGAGATCCGCCGCGACGCCGAAGGCCTGCGCCGCGCCCAGGCACTCAAGGCCGTGCTCGACGCGGTGGTGGCCGAGCTGGCCGGCGCCGATCTGCCCGAGCATGCGCCACCGGCCAGCCGCGCGACGGCACGGCGGGTCGACAATCCGTTCGAATCGTAGCGGCGTCGATCGGACCGCTGCGGCTGCATGAGAGGCCTCGGAGGGAAGTTCAGGGGCTCGGCGGCGCTTGCCGCGTTGGCAAGGAATGCGCCGCCCCCCGGATTTACCCGCGATTGGCCGAATATTTGAAGAATCGATGTTGCGGTGCACGACGGCGTTTCGTGCGGGCTGCGCTGTCCTTCGGGCCGCCCCCGACGGGCCGCACAGGGCCATTGCCTCGGGTGCGACGTGCGTCGCACCGCCACCGGCGCCGGACCGGTGAATTCCACGGTTCATGCGGGTTGCGCGACAACTTGTCGCACCTGCGACATTCTGTCGTATTGACACGCTCGCGCATAAATTGGCAATCGCGTCACGGTGACGGTTTTCCGGGGCGACTTGTCCCGCCTCGAATCGTCTCGAATTCGGCGCGAAGTCCGCGTATGACATGCCGCGACGCAGCACGGATGAGGGGTTTACGGCAAGTCAGCGAAGCGCATACTACTCATGCGTCTCGTCGATTCCGATAGCGTGAGTCGATGACCGGCAAGGCTACGAACACTAAACAACGCGAGGTAACTTATGCACATCCGTTGGAAAAAAGTGTATTCGAGTGGTTGGGGAACGATTCATCACGAAGCACCCCGTTCCCATCGCAGCGCAACCGAGCGCGAGCAACTCTTTCAACGTCTGTTGGCAATCGCGATCGCCTGTAGTGTCGGCGGCTTCGTCCTCTTGTCAGTAGGCGCGGCCTTCCTGGGACGCTAAGTCACCCATCTTCCTTTTCGTGTGCGGCGCCGCCTCCGGCGGATTGCCGCACCACGTTGCCTCATTTACCTCCTCACCTCGTGCCCGGATCGGCGCGCCCGCTCGGACCCGTCCGGGCCGGCGGCGTTTCGGCGCCCGCTCTGCCTTGAGCGCTTTGCCTGGATCATTTCAAACCGGCTCGCGCACGGAATTGAAACGTTTTGTTACAGCCGTTGCAGCGTCGGGAAATGTTGGGCAGCGCCCGTTTTCCATGTTTTCGCGTGAAATGCCGTTAAAGTCCCGGGCAGACGGATGTTAAATCCGTTTATCGTGCGTCGGTTGCGTCGATATCCATCGCCAATGACGACGTCTTTCTCGTGGTTTCTCCGCACCATTCGGCAAGTTCACGCTATTGCAATTCCACAAGAATAGTGACATCTTGAAGCGACGGCGCTATGTCGGAATTTCAGGTATTTCCGGTATCGGAAATCGCCGGATGCTCCGGATTGTCTTGCGTCTCGGAAGTTTCGATAAAGAAGAAAAAAGATCAGTCACGCGGGCCGCTTTGATTGTTTTGTGAGGTGCGTCATGGAAATTCGCTGGGAGAAGCTGTACTCGGGCGGATTGGGTCGTTTCTACGACACTTCGGAGTCGAGCCGCCGTCGGGCACGGCGCGCACAACTGGCATGGTTCGGCGGCGTCATTTCGATCGGGGTTGTCATTGGCGCCATCGCGATCGCATGGCGCTGGATCTGATGTCCGGAATGCGGCATGTTCGCGCGGTCGCGCTGGGGCTGTCCGGCGTGGCGCTGAGTGCGTTCGTGCACGCGCAAACGCCTTCTGCCACGGCGCCGGCGGAACCGGTCGACGCGTCAGGGCGCGCGTGCGGGGCTATCCGGGCGCTGCCGGCCGACGTCACCCATTATCGCTACGAGGTGACCAACCTCTGCGCCCGCCAGATCACTTTTTCCTGGCGGTGCAATAGCACGCAGGCCGAGCAGTCTCTGGACGTAGCCGGCAAGGGCACCCAGCTCGCCACCTGCGTCAAGGCGAGCGGGGCGGCCGGGGAGATCGTATTCCGTTTCGGGCCACCGGGCACGGGCGACTGACTCCCGTTCCCCCGTTGTCCCCGTTGTTCCCGTTGTTCCCGTTGTTCCCGTTGTTCCCGTTGCCCGTTTCCTGCGCCCCGACCGGCGCGGCTCGCTGCCGCGGCCGGCAGATCCCTGCATCGGCCGCCGCATTCCTCCGGCAGTTCCGGCCAGAGCGTTGCCCGGTCGCCATGAGCACGCGGAAATGGCTATCATGACGCCATACGGCCCGCCGCTCTCGCGCTCTCATGCTGCCACGCTGTCGCGAACCGCCGGCGCCTTTGGTCCCCGACGTCGCGTCGAGAACGCCGACACAGCCCCCAAGGATCCCCATGAACGATATCGTCACCCCGACCCAGCCGTCGCTCGACACCGCGACGTTGCGCGAATTCGTCGAACGGAAATGGAACGATGAGATTCTCCACGCGCTGACCGACTACATTGCCGTGCCCGCCAAGAGCCCTGGCTTCGACGCCGACTGGGCGCGCAACGGCTATATCGACCGCGTGGTGCGCGACGCGGCCCAGTGGGCCGAGCGCCAGCCGGTCAAGGGACTGAAGCTCGAGGTGATTCGTCTCGAAGGCCGCACGCCGGTGATCTTTTTCGAGGCGCCGGCCACGCGCTCGGGCAGCACTGAGACGATCGTGCTGTACGGCCACCTGGACAAACAGCCCGAGTTCGACGGCTGGCGCAAGGATCTCGGGCCATGGACGCCCAAATTCGAAGACGGCAAGCTGTATGGCCGCGGTGGCGCCGACGACGGCTATGCCATCTATTCGAGCGTGACGGCGCTCGCGGCGCTCGATGCGCAGGGCGTGGCGCGCCCGCGCTGCGTGGGGCTGATCGAGACCTGCGAAGAATCGGGCAGCTACGACCTGCTGCCCTACGTCGATGCGCTGCGCGATCGGCTGGGCCGCGTCGGTCTGGTCGTCTGTCTGGACTCGGGCGCCGGCAATTACGATCAGCTCTGGCTGACGACCTCGCTGCGCGGCCTGATCTCGGGCAGCCTCGAGGTGCAGGTGCTCGACGAGGGCATCCACTCGGGCGGCTATGGCGGCATTGCGCCGTCGAGCTTCCGGATCATGCGGCAGTTGTTCGAGCGGCTGGAAGACGCGGGCAGCGGCAATGTGCTGCCCGAGGGTTTTCACAGCCCGATCCCGCTGCAGCGCCTGAAGGAAGCCGAGGCGACCGCTCGGATTCTGGGCGACGACGTCTGGAAGAAGGTGCCGTGGGCCTGCGGCCAGGACAGCCTGTCCGTTCTTCCGACCACGACCGATCCGAAGGAGGCGCTGCTCAATTCGACGTGGCGTCCGTCGTTGTCAGTGACGGGCGCGGCGGGGCTGCCGGCGCTGGCCGATGCTGGCAACGTACTGCGTCCGCGTACCGCGTTCAAGCTCTCGCTGCGTCTGCCGCCGCTGGTCGACGCCGCGCAGGCCGTGGCCGAGCTCAAGTCGCTGCTCGAAGTCGACCCGCCGTACAACGCGAAGGTGACGTTCAAGCCGGATGCCGGCGCAGCGTCGGGATGGAACGCGCCGGACGTGGCGCCGTGGCTCACCGCGGCGCTCAATGCGGCGTCGCAGCGCCACTACGGCGCGGACGTGGCCTACATCGGGCAAGGCGGCACGATCCCGTTGATGAATACGTTGCAGGCCGGTTTTCCGACGGCGCAGTTCATGGTGTGCGGCGTGCTCGGTCCGAAATCCAACGCGCACGGCCCGAACGAATTTCTGCATGTGCCATACGCGAAGAAGCTCACGGCCGCCGTCGCGGAAGTCATCGCGCTCGCGCCCTGATCGCTCCGCGGGACGAGTCGGGTCGGACGGGCCGCATCGGTGCGGCCCGTTCGGTTTTTCTGCGCCGCATGCCGCGCAATGCGGTCACAGGCGATGCGTGACGGCCGCGAGCACTTGGACGCCGCGCAGAAAATCCTCCATTTCCATGTGCTCCAGCGGGTTGTGCGAACCGTTCGCGTTGCGCACGAACACCATGCCGCTGGGAATGCCCGCGTTGGCGAAGATCGCCGCGTCGTGGCCCGCGCCGCTCGGCACGCGTTCCTGCGGCAAATCGAGGGCGCGGCAAGCTTCGGCCAGCAGCGACGATACATGAGCGTCCATGGTCGCGGGCGCGGACGACAGACGCCGGTCGAAGACGAACCGCACGCCGCGATCGCGCTCGATGGCGCGGCACTCGGTGCGCATGAGCTCGTAGAACACATCGAGCGTATCCGGACTCTGGCTGCGCACTTCCAGGCTGAAGTCCACCTTGCCCGGAATGCGCGAGATGGCGTGCTCCGCGGGGTCCGTGCTGACGATGCCGGTCGTCACCACGAGATCGACGCCACGCTCGAGCAGCGCGCGCCAATGTTCGTCCAGACGCGTGATGAGATCCGCCACGGCGAACATGGCATCGTGGCGCAGCCAGCGCGGCACCGCCCCCGAGTGACCCGCTTCGCCAACGCATGACACGCGGTTATGCCGCACATTGCCGCGAATGCCCGGCACGATCGCGACGGGCATGCCGCGCGCGATCATGACCGGGCCCTGCTCGATGTGCAACTCCAGCCAGGCCTTCGCGCGCGCCGCGTCGAACAGCACGGCGCCGCTGCGAATCGCCTCGACATCGGCGCCGGCCTGTGCCATGCATTGCGCGAGCGTGCGGCCGTGGGTGCGATGGGGCATGGCGAGGTCGGCGTCGTTGAGCTTGCCGAAGAGCGCACTCGATCCCATGTAGGCCTTGCCGAACCATGCGCTCTCTTCGCCGCGCAGTGCGAGTACCCGCACCGGTGTGCCGCAGCGGTGTCCGCTGCGTTGCTGCTCCACGAGACAGAGCAGGCCCGCGACAATGCCGGCGAGCCCGTCGTAGTTCCCGCCTTGCGGCACCGAATCGAGATGCGAGCCGATCCACGTGGCGGGGGCGTCGCCCGTGTCGTCGGGCAGCGCGAAGACGAGGTTGGCGGCGCGATCACGGGTGACCGTCAACCCCTGGTGACCTGCCCAATCGGTGAGATACGACGCGGCGGCGTTCTCGCCTTCGCCGTAGCTGTCGCGCGTGATGCCGACGCCGTCGCTGCCGAGGCGGCGCAGGTCGGAGAAGAGTTGCTCGGCCAGTGGGGCCAGCGCGGTGAGTTCCATGACTGTGCTTCTTTTCGCGACGTCGGTCGCGAGGGTTGCGTTTTTGTCGACGCGTAGCGTTGCTGTGATGTGGCGTTGCGGCGGTGCGGCCGGTCGTCATCCCGACTGTTGCGCGAAGCGCAGCCAGCGGTCGGTGAGCTGTGCGTCGAGCGCCACGGCGCCGGTGAGTGCGGCGATCCGCTCGATGGCCTGCGCATCGCAATATGCGGCGAGCCCGTCGACGATGCGCCCCATGACGGCCGGGTCGCGAAACGACGCCGTGCCGACCTGCACCGCACTCGCGCCCGCGAGCAGAAATTCGATGGCATCGTCGGCCGTTGCAATGCCGCCGCAACCGATGATCGGAATGCGCACCGCGCGATGGCACTGATGCACCAGACGGATGGCGAGCGGCTTGATCGCGGGGCCCGACAGGCCGCCCATCACGTTGCCGAGCTTGGGCTTGCGCGTGCGCACGTCGATCGCCATGCCGAGTACCGTGTTGCCCATGACGATGGCGTCGGCGCCGGCGTCCTCGGCGGCGCGGGCGATGGGCGCGATCTGCCCCGCATTGGGCGTGAGCTTGACCCACAGCGGATGCGACGTGCGGCGGCGAATGGCGCTCACGGCCTTGTAGGTGCTCTCGGGCTGCATCGCGAACGCCATGCCGTCGGCCTCGAGATTGGGGCAGGAGATATTCGCCTCGATGGCCGCGACCTCGGGCAGCGACAGCGCGGCGCAGGCCTCGCCGAACGATTCCGCGGTATCGGCCGATACCGAGACCACGACCGGCGTGTCGAAACGCGTGTAGGCGGGCAGCACTTCGCGCCGGTAGACGTCGAGCCCCTTGCTCGGAATCCCGATGGAATTGAGCATGCCGCTGGCGGTCTCCGCCACGCGTGGCGTGGGGTTGCCCGCACGTGTCGCGGGCGAGACGCTCTTGACGACGAGCGCACCGAGCCGGTTCAGGTCGAGCGCTTCGGCATATTCGACAGCGAAGCAGCCCGAGGCAGGCATGACGGGATTGCGCAGCGTGAGCGCACCGAGGCGCACGGAAAGATCAGCCAAAGTCCACCTCCCCGACGACGTCGCGAATCGGAAACACGGGGCCCTCGCGGCACACGCGCAGGAATTGCTTGTCGCCGCCGCAATCGAACAGCCGCACGCACGACAGGCATACGCCCATGCCGCACGCCATGCGCTGCTCCATCGCCACTTCGGCAGTGATCTGCGGCCGATTCGCGAGCACGCGCTGGAGCAGCATCAGCACGCGATGCGAGCCGCAGGTGTAGACGGCGTCGTGAGGCGCGGCGTCGAGCAGCGCACGTACACGCGGCTCGAGCGCGTCGACGGCCGACGAGCCGTCGCTGTCGAACACACAATGCACGTCGGCAAGCGCACGGGCTTCGGGCGAGCGCAGGAACTCGTCGCACATCAGATCGGACTGGCGGCGTGCAGACATGATCACGGTCAGTGCCACACCGGCCGCTGCCGCGCGTTGCACGAGCGGGGCCATGGTGGCCAGACCCACGCCGCGCGCCACGACCATTACGCGCTGCCAGCGCGGATCGAACGTGAACGTGTTGCCGAGCGGGCCGACGATGTCGAGCGACGCGTCTTCGCCCAGCGTGGCGAGCGCGCGCGTGCCCACGCCCGTCACGTTGTAGAGAAACTCGATCGTATCGGGTTCGGGGCCGGTCCCGTAGACGCTCATCGGGCGCAGCAGGAACGGGGCGTCGCTCTCGGTCACCGGGCATTTGAGCTGATAGAACTGACCCGGCTGCGTGGCAAGCGCGACGGGCGCCTCGGTCTGCAGACGGAGATAGCGGTAACGCGCATTCACCGCGTGGTGCGCCAGCACCCGGCAACGGTGCGTGGCCACCTTGCGCGTGGCTTGCACTTCGGGGGCGCTCGACGCATCTCGGTCCGCCGGGCGGGCGGTGTCGAGGCGCGTCAGTGTGGCAACTGACATGGGAAAGCTCCGGGGGAAAACGGTATCAAGGTGTGAAGGGCGCCGAGGGGACGGCGATGGGCGCCGTTGCGTCACTCGAGTTCGGCGCCTTTGAGTTCGGGAATCAGGAAGCGCGTGGCGAGCATGTCGAGCACGTAGAGGCTGGCGAGCAGCGCGATGGCGATCTGGAACGAGTAGCGGGCGGCGAGCGCGCCGACCACGAGGGGGCCAAGTCCGCCGATGGCGCGCCCGATGTTCCACAACACGTTCTGCGCCGTGGCGCGTGCCGCCGTGGGATAGGCTTCGGACATCAGCGTGCCGTACCCGCCGACCATGCCGTTGACGAACATCCCCATGAGCGCGCCCGCGAATAGCATCACCGTCGGATCGGTCAGCTGGGCGTATGCGATCACCATGACCACCGCGCCGGCCTGATAGAGCAGGAAGGTCGGACGTCGGCCGATGCGATCGGCCAATTGCCCGAAGGCCCACACGCCGAACATCATTCCGAGCACGGTCGCGGCCGTCCACAGGCCCGACTTCGTCAGCGAGAAGCCGAGCTTCTGCGACAGGAACGTCGGCAGCCAGATCATGATGCCGTAGTAACCGAAGTTCTGGACCGAGCACAGGATCACGATGCCAAGGCTCACGCGGGTCGTGCGCGCGTCCCTGACCAGCAGCCGGAAGGCGTTGGCGCTGCCGTGGCCGCCGCTCACGCCGCCCGTGCGCCGCACGAAGACTTCCGGCTCGTGCAGCTTGTTGCGCAGCACCCAGGCCACGAGCGCCGGCAGCACGCCCACCAGGAACATGCCGCGCCAGCCGATGTGCGCGAGCAGCAGCGGCGTGAGCAGCGCGGCGGCAAGCACGCCCGTCTGCCAGCCCAGCGCTACATACGACGATACGCGCGCGCGTTTTGCGGCAGGCCACGCTTCGGCGGCAAGTGCCATGCCGATGCCGAACTCGCCGCCAAGACCGATGCCGGCGATCGTTCGATACACCAGCAAGTCCCAGAACCCCTGCGCGAGCGCGCACAGCCCCGTAAACACCGCGAAGAGGAGAATCGTCCACGTGAGCATGCGCACGCGGCCATAGCGGTCCGATAGTGCGCCGAAGAGAATGCCCCCGGCGACGGCCCCGATGAGCGTCCAGGTCACGAGCGCGCCGGCCTGTCCGGGCGAGAGCTGCAACCCGGCCGTAATCGCCGGCAACATGAAGCCGAGGATCAGCAGATCGAAGCCGTCCATCGCATAGCCGATGGCGGAGCCGGCGAGCGCTTTCCACGCATACGGCGTAACGGTGTCGGCACTGGCCGTATTGGCGCGTTGCGCGCTCGGCGTGTTGAGCTTGGCTTCCATGGTCGTTCCTGTGTCGGTTCGGATTGGGCGGTGAGGCGGTTGCCGAGGGATACGAACGCTGAATCGGACGCGCTGGCGCGTGTGCAGCGATGAAGCCGTCGGCGCAGCCCTCGACAAAGCCGAATGGGCTGTGGTGCTCATGTGCCTGCAATAAAAATGTCTAAATTTTTAGACAAACAAGATAAAAAAATTCAACGAATGGTCCGCGCTGGCCAGCCCGGCGACATCGCCGTGCCGGACAGAAAGCATGGCGCGCCGTTGCACTGCGCAGAGTCGAGCGCCCTCGCACGCCCGCGGCACCGTCCCGCACCCATTTTCCGCCGCCTGCGAACTCACGCGTAGACCTCGGAGGAAAGTTGGGCCGCAAAAGCATTGAGCGCCGCGAGGAAACTGGCGTCCGAGGCGGCGGCCGCGTCGCGCAACATCGTGGCGTGGCCCTTGCAGCGGGCGAGAAACGCATGGAACGTTTCGCCGTTCGCGGCGACGCCGGACTGACGTTCCGCGAACGTCTGGGCCGCTTGCGCCAGCAGCAACAGCGCGGCGGACTCCCGCGTTGCCGTGCGGGACGCGTGCAGACAACGCGCCGCGAAATCCTCGATGTCGGACAGGCCGGCCGTGTCGCGCTGCAACCAGGCGCATGCAAGCTGCAGATCCATCATGCTCTCCATTGTCTAAATATTTAGACTAAACGACCCCGGCGAGGCGGGCAAGGCGAAAATTATCGGGGCTAACCCTGAGGCGAATCGACGGCGAGCGTGGCGAACGCAATGCGTTCGCCGGCTCCCGCAACGTATCCGGAGGCACGTTCGTGCGTGCGGATGCATGGTTGCGTCGGTCTGCGACGCGGCCGTGCCGCCGGGCGCGCGGGCGACGGGTGCTGCCATCGCACCATCTCGCCATCTCGCCATCTCGCTGCCGCGCGTGTTCAGAACTTCATACGCAGACCGGCGCCGTATGTCTGCCCGGTCGACAGGTCGCTCATGTGGTCGTACTTGTACGCCGCGTAGATGTCCGTGCGCTTGGACAGCGGGTAGTCATAGCCGAGCGCCCACGTAGTGCGACGCTGGTTGTCGCCCGAGCCGCTCGAGCCGGTGTAGGCCACCGATGCGAGCACGCTGCCGCGGCCAAGCGGCACCGAGGCGCCGAGCTGCCCCGTGTTGGCGTGGAAGTTGCCGCTCGCCGCCTGGCTCGCCACGAGCATGTACTGTGCGAAGACCTTCACGACCGCGAAGTCGTAGGAGAGACCGAGTTGCGCGGTGTTCTGATTCGTGAGCCCGACGACCCCCGGCAGTTGCGTGCCGAAGTCGCCCGGCGTGTTGCTGAAGTTCACGTACTGGTAGTTCGCTGCGGCGGCGAACGGTCCATTGGCGTAGGTGATCGCCGCGCCCCATTTTTTCGCGCTATGGTCCGCGGCGCTGTTCCCCGTGGCATAGATGAGCGTGCCGGCGAAGCCGGCATAGCCCGGCGACGTGTACGCCACCGCGTTGTTCCACGCCGAGTCGCCGACCACGCCCTGCGTGCCCAGACCCTTGTAGGTGTGGAAGATCATCGGCGAGAACGTGTACGAGTTGTTGAACGGGTTGAACTGGATCGTCGCGAGATAGAGCGGGGTGGTGATGCGCCCGATGCGCAGCGTGCCGAGCGTGGTGTTCGACAGCCCGACGTAGGCGTTGCGCGAGAAGAAGCTGTCGCCGGCAAAGCGGCCATACGTGCCGTTGTTCGGCTGGAAGTAGCTCTCCAGCACGAACAGCGCACTGTTGCCGCCGCCCAGGTCTTCCGTGCCGGACAGGCCCCAGTAGGAAGTGGTCATGCCACCGCCTTGCTGCACCACGGCGGCGTTGCCGCCAGGGTTTTTCACCGAGCCGACGTAGGCGTCGGCAAGCCCATAGAAGCTCACGCTCGACTGCGCGTGCGCCGGGGAGGCAAGCGCCGCGGCGCCCATTGCGGCGGCGCCAGCCACCTTGTGCCAGGTTTTCATCATTCCCTCTATGTTTTGTGCAAATTTGTGGACGGCGCGCAGGCTACCACTGCCGGCGCACGCGGTCATCCCCGAAAGGGGCGGAACGCCCCCGTGGTGCAGGGTATTCCCATCGGATGGGGGAATCCGCGATCGCGATCGTGCCGGTGTCTAAAAAAATAGACAATGGAAAAAATATTCGACAGACCGTTGTGGGGTGCGCGCGACAGTCGGCGGCGCGTGCGGCGCGACGCGCGCCCCCGTCCGGGGCTCCGATGCCCCGGTATAATCCCGGCACCGTCATGCGCGGGCGCCGTCACCGGGCGCATGCACCGGCATGCCGCGTGCAACAGGTATCCAACAGGAGGCGATTTGAATCGAGCTGCGACGACATCCCGGGCGCTGAGGGGCCCGCGCTTCAACTTTCGCGCCATCGGCGAGCGCTTGCGCGCCTATCGGCTGGCCGCGGAGTTGCGCAGCGACGATGTGGCGGAGCAGCTCGACATCTCGCGCGCGGCCATCTACAAGCTCGAGCGCGGCGAGATCGTCAAGATCGATACGCTGGAGCGGCTCGCGGCATTGCTGGGCGTGTCGCTCGCCAACCTGCTCGGCGTGGAAGTCGAGTACCACGACTCCGCGGTGAGTTACTTCGAGCGCATGCGGCAGCTCGAGAGCCGCTCGGAGCGTATCGTCGCGCACTTCGACCCGATTTCCTTCCTGCTGACGTCCGACGATTACGACATGTGGTTGCGCCACATGCTCGAGGAGAGCATTCCGCCGCGGCTGGCCGATCGCCACTGGACCAATACGATGGATCGCGTGCTCGGCATCCTGCAGGAGCGCAAGTCGAGCTTTTCGCGTCAGCGTCTCGCGGTGACGAGCCTCATCGGACTGCGCCAGATCGAGCAGTTCCTGCATCACGGACTGGTCGGACGTCTGGGCCTGCCGCCCGGCGTGCAGCTCGAGCGCAAGATGGCTGCGCGCCGCGAAGTGGCGCGCATCGTCGAATTTCTTGAAGCGGATACGACAGGCGTGCAGATCGGCATCGTGAGCGACAACATGCCCAACGAGACCTTTCAGATCTTCGAAGCGCAGGGCGAAGCCTATGTCGCCGTGTCGCCGTTTCGCCTGGGCGAGCTGCCGAATCTGCGCACGGGCATCGCCACCATCACGACGTCGCCCGACGGCGTGGGCATGTACCGGGCCATGATCGACCGCCTGTGGGCGGACTCGGCCAAGGGCAAGGAAGGCGCGGCGTTGCTCGGACAACTGCTGGCGCGCTTCTGAGGCGCGCGTCGTTCGACGCGCGGCGCTGCGCCGTGTGCGGGGCGCAACGCTCGTATGGGGAATCCATCGAGCGATTCCACAATCAGAAGCCTTCCGCCACATTCGACATCCCATGACGCGACGCGCGACTAGTCTCCTCGCGCCAAGACCCGGTGGTCTTGCGATCAGGAGACGACGTTATGGGATTTCCAAGAATTTTTTCTTCGCAGGTGACACCGCCTGTCGTGACACTCAACCATCGTGCGAAGTCCGGCGACCTGCACGACAGCTTCGGTTCGGATTTCGAACGGCTGGGTCAGACGAGCCCGCTCGCCTCGAAGTCGCCGACGCGTCCGTGGGGCGCGTGTCCCGTGCGCCGCCGAAGCACGCCCGGCGGGACGATGCAGGTGTCGTACCACGCGTGGCTCGCCGACCTGGGACGCGATTGCCATGCGGCCATGGCCATGAAGGCGGGGCCGGCGGCCTGCGACGCGGTGAGCGGCAGGCTGCGGAATTGGCAGAAGTCATTCCTGACCGATATCGATGCCAGGCGGCGCTTCGAAGGCGATCGTCACGATGCGCTGCACGACATCGGCCGGGCAGGCCGCGTTTCCGATGCCCCGCACCTGCGCGCGTTCCCCATGGGAGCGTGTCAGGTACAGGTGAAGGCCATCGCCGGATTGAGCACCTGGCTCGCACGGCAGTCTGCGTCGAGGGCGACTTCCGCGCTTTCGCCGGGGGACCCGGCAAACGACGCCGCCCCGGAAGCCGCAGGCAGGACGATCGCCCAGATCGCCGCCAGGCTGGCGATGCGGGCACACGCGACGGATCTGCGCGACACGATGTTCGTCCACACCGCGAAATCGATCAGCAACCGCATTGCGCAACTGACCTGCGAGCGGCGGGACCTGTTCTTGCTCAACGACATGACGCGTGAGGCCGAGGACATCGTCGGCAGGGCGGGCGAGCGGGTGCCGTTGCGTCTTGCGCTGCGCGGCGACAAGTGCATATTGAAGCCGGCGAAGTCGCGCTCGATGTTTCCGGCGTGCGTGCGGCGCGCGCGTCGCGAAGCGGCCGCCCTGGCGATGATGCTGGGGCACTCGCCGAACGAGCCCGTCACGCTGCAGACCCTGCGCGATCAGGGCTTCGGCCGTCATGAAAGCACGGTGCTGCTCGGTGACGCGCGCTGGGCTGGCCCGCTCGAGACGGCGCGGGACGAATCGTGGCTGTGCGGCCGTATCCGCGAACTGGAAAACGCGAAACGCGTGGGGCTCGGTCTGCTCGAAACGATGCGTGAAAGCGTGGCCCGATCGTACCGGGCAGCGGCGCCGGCGCTCGCCGTCGACGACAGCGCGCCCGATGCAGTGGCGCAGACGCCGCTCGCCGGCCCCGCGGAGCCGTCGTTGTCGCGAGACGCGCACGAGCCGGCGCGCGCGGCGCCTCGCGAGGCGATGATGCCATCGGAAGGCACGCATCGCCGTGCCTCGTGCGTTGACGACCTGACGCCGGAAGCGCTTACGCCGCCGCTGGGACCGCCGGTGGCGCAGTCCTCGCCCGTCGACGAGGCGCAACCGCAGTCTGGCCCGGCGCGAAGCGGCCGGCACCGCGACGGCCCGCCGTCTGCGCGGCCGCGCGCGCTGCCCGGGCTTCGCAGCGTTGGCGACATGCAGCAAACCCGCCGTCCGGACAAGTTCGAGGAAGAGGCCGATCGTGTGCTTGCATGGCACGCCGAAGCCGGCAAACGGGCGAGTCAGCGTGCGCGGGTCATGTCGGTGCCGACGCCGCTGACGCCATCGCCCAGGCATGCCGCTACCCCGTCCACATCGGCCACATCGGCCACATCGGCCACATTGGTCTCCACGGTCTCACCCGTCTCGCCTGCGCGCTCCAGGCCGTCGTCGATGCGGCCGATGCCGCCCATCAGGGAGTAAGTGGGAGTCAGGAAGCGTCAGGGAAGTCAGGCGCTGCGATTTCGATTGCGAGGCACGATGCTCGCATCGAAAGCGGCGAGTTTCGAGACGCCGTCCCCCGTTGTCGTGGGACGGCGTTTTTCATGCCTCACCCTGTCGCCCGGCATTGGCGAGCGGCAACCGCGCATGATCGGATGGCGCGCAATGTCGAAAAATCGCCGCTGAGTCCACCGCTGTCGTCGTGTGTGCCAGAACACGTCGCGCGCGCGTCATAGTAAATATTTTAATTATTTGCAAGCCTTTTCCGTCAACGACTTGCGCAACATTCGCAACAAACACGACTTTGCCATGTAGGGAACTTGTAAGTAGAATGGCCGCGTTATTTTGCGCTACGCGAGGTGAATAGCCTGTCAGGTTTTCTTCACGCATGGCGAGCCACTGCCTGACTGTCATGCGTGATTCGTCCCGTCCCCCCAAAAAACGGAGAACTCCATGTCACAGGACAAGGAACCGCGCCGGCGCTTTTTGCGCCAGGTGCTGGCGATCGTGCCTGCCACGACTCTTGCCACCGGCGCGACGCTTACGCAGTCCGCCTGTAGCAGCGACAAACCCGCTGCCCCCGCCGCTTCGAACACCTCGTATGAACCCAAGTACTTCACTGCCGACGAATGGCGTTTCGTCAACGCCGCGGTCGATCGTCTGATTCCCGCCGACGATCTCGGCCCCGGCGCGCTGGCCGCCGACGTCCCGCAGTTCATCGACCGCCAGATGGAAACGCCGTTCGGCCACGGCAAGCTCTGGTATATGCAGGGACCGTTCCACATCGATCAGCCGCCCGAGATGGGGTATCAGCTGAGCCTCGTGCCGCGCGACATCTACCGCCACGGCATCGCCGCCTGCGACGCCTACTGCAAGAAGCAGCACGGCAAGGTGTTCGCCGATCTCGACCATGCGACGCAGGAGGCCGTGCTTGGCGATCTGGAGCACGGCAAGATCGAATTCGACAGCGTGCCCGCGCGCATCTTCTTCTCGTACCTGCTCGGCAATACGAAGGAAGGCTTCCTGTCCGATCCGATTCACGGCGGCAACAAGGACATGGTCGGCTGGAGGCTCGTGGGCTTTCCGGGCGCACGCGCCGACTTCATGGACTGGGTGGACCAGCCTAACGTCAAGTACCCATACGGGCCCGTGTCGATTTCCGGAAAGCGGGGCTGAACCATGGCAATCAAGAAAGACAAGGTCGATGCCGTCATCGTGGGCTTCGGCTGGACCGGGGCCATCCTCGGCCAGGAACTCACCGACGCGGGACTGAACGTGGTGGCGCTCGAGCGCGGCGCCATGCGCGACACACCCACCGACGCGCAGTATCCGAAGGTCATCGACGAACTCGAATATTCCGTGCGCGGCAAGCTCTTTCAGGAACTCGCGCGCGAGACGGTGACGATTCGCCACACGCCCGACGATCTCGCCGTGCCGTATCGCCAGAACGGCTCGTTCCTGCTCGGCAACGGCGTGGGCGGGGCGGGTTTTCACTGGAACGGCATGCACTACCGGATCTTGCCCGAGGAGCTCAGGCTGCGCAGCCACTACGAGGAGCGTTACGGCAAGAAATTCATCCCCGAGGGCATGACGATTCAGGACTTCGGCGTGAGCTACGAGGAACTGGAGCCGCATTTCGACTTCGCCGAGAAAGTGTTCGGCACGTCGGGCAAGGCGGGCAATCTGAACGGCAAGATCGTGCCGGGCGGCAATCCGCGCGAAGGCGCGCGCTCGAGCGAGTATCCGACCCCACCGCTGCAGAACACCTATGGCGCAACGCTGTTCGAGAAGGCCGCACGGGAAGTGGGCTTCAATCCGTATCCGGCGCCGGCGGCCAACACGTCGCAGCCGTACACGAATCCATACGGCGTGCGCCTCGGGCCGTGCAACTTCTGCGGCTTTTGCGAGAACTACGGCTGCTACATGTATTCGAAGGCCTCGCCGCAGACGACCATCCTGCCGGTACTGCTCAAGAAGCCCAACTTCGAACTGCGCACGCACTCGTATGTCACCAAGGTCAACCTCGACGGCGACGGCAAGAAGGCCACCGGCGTGACCTATATCGATGCGCAGGGGCGCGAAGTCGAACAACCGGCCGACATCGTCATCATGGCCGCGTACCAGTTGCACAACGTGCGTTTGCTGCTGCTCTCGGGCATCGGCAAGCCATACGATCCGAAGACCGGCGAGGGCGTTGTCGGCAAGAACTACGCCTACCAGATGAATGGCACGATCAACGTGCTGCTGCCCAAGGGCACGCAGCTCAATCCGTTCATCGGCACGGGCGCGGGCGGCGTGTCGATGGACGACCTGAACGGCGACCAGTTCGATCATGGACCGCTCGGCTTCATCGGGGGCGCGAGCATCCGCCACGTGCGCTACGGCGGCCGCCCGATCAAGATGACGCCGACGGTGCCCGGTACGCCGTCGTGGGGCAGTCAGTGGAAGGCAGGCATTGCCGACGCGTATCAGCGCTACATGACCATCGGCATTTCCGGCTCGGTCATGTCGTATCGCGACGCCTGCCTCGACCTCGATCCGACGTACCGCGACGCGTATGGGCTGCCGCTGCTGCGCATGACGTTCGACTGGCACGACAACGAGTACGCGATGCTCGGCTACATGGGCGACCGGATGGAGGAGGTCGGTCGCGCGATGAACCCGGAGAAGGTGTTCCGCGCGATTCGCAAGAAGGGCACGCACTACGACACGCGGATCTATCAGAGCACGCACACCACGGGCGGCGCCATCATGGGCACGAATCCGTCGAACAGCGTGGTCAACAAGTATCTGCAGAGCTGGGACGTGTCCAACGTGTTCGTGATGGGAGCGTCCGCGTTCCCGCAGAACATGGGTTACAACCCCACGGGCGTGGTGGCGGCGCTGGCGTACTGGTCCGCGAAGGCGATTCGCGAGCAGTACCTCAAGAACGCCGGCCCGCTGGTGCAAGCTTGAGGAGCGCCCCATGATCCGCAAAACGATGATGAAACGCTCCGCTGCCGTCTGCGCCACGGGAGCGCTCGCTCTCGCGGCGTTCGCCGTGTGGGCGCAGAGTGCCGCACAGCCTGCGGGCGCGGCCGTCTCGCCGGTGCCCACGCCTTCGGTCGCGGCCTCCGCGGTGAGCGCTGCCGGCGGGCAGGCGAGCGCTGCCAACGATCCGCAGGCGCAACTCGTCCGGCAGGGCGAATACCTCGCACGCGCCGCCGACTGCGCGGCCTGTCACACGGCGCCCAAGGGCAAGCCGTTCGCGGGCGGTCTGCCGATCGCGTCGCCCATCGGTACGATCTACTCGACCAACATCACGCCGGACAAGGACACCGGCATCGGCAGCTACAGCCTCGAGGACTTCGACAAGGCGGTGCGTCACGGCATTGCCAGGAACGGTTCGACGCTCTATCCGGCCATGCCCTACACGTCCTACGCGAAGGTACGTCCGGCCGACGTGAAGGCGCTTTACGCGTACTTCATGCACGGTGTGCAGCCGGTCGCGCAGGCGAACAAGGCCACCGACATTCCGTGGCCGATGTCCATGCGCTGGCCGCTGTCGCTCTGGCGCAAGATGTTCGCGCCGCCGGTGGTGGGCGACGCGGCCTCGACCGACAACGATCCGGTCTCGCGCGGACGCTACCTCGTCGAGGGGCTGGGCCACTGCAGCGCGTGCCATACGCCGCGCGGCTTCGCGTTGCAGGAGAAGGCGCTCACGGACGACAGCACCGCGTTCCTGTCCGGCGGGGTGGTCGACAACTTCCTCGCGAAGAACCTGCGCGGCGATCCGACCGACGGCCTCGGCAACTGGAGCGAGGGTGACATCGTGGCGTTCCTCAAGGGCGGGCGCAACGACCATTCGGCCGCCTTCGGCGGTATGTCGGACGTCGTGCAGCACAGCACGCAGCACATGAACGACGACGATCTCGCGGCCGTGGCGAAGTATCTGAAGACGCTCAGGCCGGTCGACCCGAACGCCAGGGCGCTGGCCTACGACGAGACGGCGGCCAGGGCCTTGCGTGCGGGCTCCGACAGGAGCAACGGCGCGCTCACGTTCATCGACAACTGTGCGGCATGTCACCGCAGCACGGG
Source organism: Pandoraea sp. CB10b_02 (assembly GCF_002216225.1). Classification (NCBI taxonomy): domain Bacteria; kingdom Pseudomonadati; phylum Pseudomonadota; class Betaproteobacteria; order Burkholderiales; family Burkholderiaceae; genus Pandoraea; species Pandoraea sp. CB10b_02. Next base: position 7,087 of record NZ_NJGW02000028.1, on the reverse strand, counting down.
CAAGGGCTACACGCAGACGTTCCCGACGCTGGCGTTGAGCTCCACGGTGAACTCGGCTGACCCGACCTCGCTCATCCACATCGTGCTGCGCGGCGCGCAGATGCCCTCGACGCGCTCGGCGCCGACGTACTACGCGATGCCCGGCTTCGACGATCGTCTGACCGATCAGGACGTGGCGGACGTGCTGACGTTCGTGCGCACGAGCTGGGGCAACAAGGCGCCCGCGGTGACGGCGGCGCAAGTGGCCAAGGTGCGCAAGGAGGTGGGCGCCGCGCCGCAGCCACAGCGGTGATGTCGCGACGTGCCGGGGTGCGGGGGTGACGTAGGACGCGAGGCTGCCGCGCCCGTATCGTGCCGGCCTGGCGTCGGTATTGCATCGGTATGCGTCGGTATTGCTCCGGCGCTGCTCCGGCACTGCTCGGGCGCTGCTCCGGCGCTGCTCCGGCGCCTGCCCGGCCGTGATGCCTGGCGTGTCCGGTGCAGCGGCGCCTGTTGCCGACCTGTGGTGAAATGTAGCCCCGCCGGGTGGTTCCACCGGCGGGGTTTGTCATTCGGTGAACGCAATTGCGAGGAGGGCCGTCGTGCCATTCATTCTGCTGGGGCTCGTCATTCTGGCGGGCATTGCCTATGGCGCGGTGCGGCTTTATGGGGGCGTTGCGGCGCACTTCGGCACGCTTGCCGCCGTGGCGGCGATCGTGGCGTGTGGGCTCGGCGTCGCCGGGCTCGCGGCCGATGCGGTTCGCCGGTACCGCGCCGTGCATGGCGTGCGGCGCGACGGCAAGCGGCTGGTGCGCGTGGCGGGCGAGTGGGGTGAACTCGCGCTCGATGCCGATCGCAAGATGGGCGCGCTGCGCGTGGACGGCCGTGAGGTGCGCTTCGTCTTTTCCGACGTGACGTCGGCGCGCCCCGTGAGCGAGGGGGGCTGCTGGTCTCTTGCGATGACGCTTGCCCACCACGCGCAGGCCGAGTGGTGCGTACCCATGGCGGATCGCGCGATGGCCAGGCGCTGGACGAAAATCTTCCGGCTCGCCAGCGCCCACCGCCTTTGATCGACTGGACCGTGGTGAACGTCCGTGATCACCTGTCATCGGCCGTACTCGTGTGTCGGCGCATCGGTCAGACGCCGGCAGGCACCGGCTCGCGCGTGGGGCGGACGATGCTGGCGTCGTCGATCGGGAAATGGAGCGCGGCAGCGACGACGCCAAGAATCGCGGTAGCGGCCCAGATCAGGTTATAGGAGCCGGTGACGTCCAACACGTAGCCGCCAAGCCACGCACCGAGGAACGAGCCGATCTGATGGCTCATGAAACACACGCCGAACAGCGTGCCCAGATGCTGGGTGCCGAAGACCTTCGCGACCAGCCCGCTCGTGAGCGGCACCGTGCCAAGCCACGTGAGGCCCATCACGGCCGCAAAGACGACCACGCTGGCACTCGACTTGGGTGACAGGAAGAAAAGCGCGATGGCGGCGCCGCGCACGAGATAAAGCCAGCCGAGCACGTGATGTTGACGGTAGCGTCCGCCCAGCCAGCCGCAGGCCCAGCTCCCCGCCATGTTGAACAGCCCGATCAGGGCAAGCGCGGTGGCGCCCAGTCCGATCGGCATGTGACACATCAGCAAGTAGCCGGGCAGGTGAGTGCCGATGAAGGCCAATTGGAAGCCGCAGGTGAAGAAACCAAGCGTGAGCAGTTGATAGCCGCGATGCGCGCGCGCCTCGCGCAAAACGTGGCGCAACGTCACCGAGTCGCTGTCGTTGGCGGCCGGCGTGCTGTTGGCGGCATGCTCGCGCGCCATCGTGGACGGCGCCGCGGGCGGCGTCATGGCGACAAACTCCGGTGCCTTGCCGCGGCGGCGCAACGTCATCAGCAATCCGAGCGGCGCGGCGCAGCACAGGATCAGCGCGAGCACGAAGAGCGACGTCGAGACGCCGAAGGCCGAGCGCAACCCTTGTGCCACGGGCACCAGCGCCACCTGTCCGAGCGAGCCGCCGGCGCTCACGAGGCCCATGGCCATGGTGCGCTTTTCGGGCGATACGGCGCGACTGACGGCCGGCAGCACCACGCCGAACGTCGTGCAACTGATGCCGAGCCCGACGAGCACGCCAAGCCCGATGACGAGCCACACGCCGGAGGGCGCGAGCGCGGCCATCGCAAGCCCGCCCGCGAAGGCGAAGGCGCCGAAGGCCACCACGGGCGCCGGGCCGTAGCGGTCGGCCATTGCGCCGGCGAACGGTTGGGCGAACCCCCACACCAGGTTATGCAGCGCGATGGCGAACGCGACGAGGGTAACGGGCACGCCGCGGTCGTAGGAAAACGGATTGATGAACAGCCCGAATGTCTGGCGGGTGCCCATGGCGGCGCTCAGCACGAGTGCGCCGGCCAGGATGATGAGCGTGACGCGGCCTTGCAGCGAGGGCGATGCGGGAACGGCAACTTTCGTCATGATGGTGAGTCCTCCTCACTATAGTGTTGCAGTGCATCCCCCGTCTGGCAAAGGAGTAATGCGTTCATGCAGGTGAATTTTATTCACCTGAAGCGGTTTCGACAGGCGCCGATGCCGCGGCCTGTTCGATGAGCCAGTCACGGAACGCCACGCATTCGGGATGCGGCTCGATGTCATCCGCGCAGATCAGCCAGTAGGCGCTCTGGGCCTGGGTGACGATGTCGTGGGCCGGCACGAGGGCGCCGCTCTCGAAATACGTATCGGCCAGCGGACGGCGGGCGATGACCACGCCGAGGCCGGCCATGGCAGCGTCGAGACCCATCTGGATACTGTCGAAGCTCAGCCCGCCGTGCGCATCGAAGTCCTCGATCGCGGCGCCTTCGATCCATCCCTGCCAGTCCTCGCTGGCGCTGCTCACGTGAATGCGCGTGGCGGCGCGCAGGTCGAGGCGCCCGTCGGCGTCGCCATGTTCGGCGAGAAAGGCCGGACTGCAGGCGGGCACGAAGCGCTCGCCGAACAGCCGGTGCCAGCGATCGCTGGCGATGGGGGCGCGCGACAGGCGGATGGCGAAGTCGAAGCCGTCCGTCGGAAAGCCGACCTGGCGGCGCGAAGTGTCGACGGTGATGTCGACGTTCGGCATGCGGGCGAGGAATTCGCCCAGGCGCGGCAGCAGCCAGCGCAAGGCGAGCGTCGGGGCGCAGGTGAGCGCGATGGCGCGCGAGGCGTCCGGTGTGGGCAGCCGTCGGGTGCCAGTGAGCAATAGCGAGAAGGCTTCCGTCACGTAGGCGAGGTAGTCCACGCCTTCGGGCGTGAGCGTGAGGCCTTGCGGCGAGCGGGTGAAAAGCGCGACACCGAGCGTCTGCTCGAGACCGACGATGCCGTGGCTGACGGCGCTCGGCGTGAGGTGCAGCTCCGCGGCGGCGCGCTTGAAGCTTTGGTGGCGTCCGGCGGCTTCGAACAGCCGCAGGGCGGAGAGCGGTGGCAGACGGGGCGGCATCGGTGGAATGTCGAGCGTGCGCAGAGCGTGGCGCCGGAATCGACGGCTTGGTTCGGACGCCGTCAATTCTCGCATGAGGCCGGGCGTTTTGCCGTGGAAAGCTCGGGAGCGGCCGCCAAGGTGCCGGCGCCGTGACGGCGGTTTTCGTCCCGGCACCGTCGGCACCGCCGGCGACCCGGTGGCCTCGTCCAGTCCGCCTTGCCGACCGTGCGGAAACTGTCATGGTCGGCGACCGGTACAGGCCTGTCCGCTTTTGGCGGACTGTACCGGGATTCCTGGGCGGGGCCTGTCTATGCTGTCACTCCGCGAACGCCGGGCGTCTGCATCGATGCAGCGCCGGCGCGGTTTGATGCCACTCGAACATGTCCACTGAACAACTGCTCGCCTTCTGCGCTTTCGCCGTCATCACACTGGTGACGCCCGGGCCGAACAACATGATGATCCTTACCTCGGGCCTGAACTACGGATTCGTGCGCACGCTGCCGCATTTGGCGGGCATTGCGTTCGGATTCGCATTGATGGTTTTCCTGACGGGCGCCGGGCTGCACTCCGTTTTTGCCCGCTTTCCGGTGATTCATACCGTGCTTAAGTACGTGGGCGCAGCCTATCTGCTGTGGCTGGCGTGGCATCTCGCACGCTCGGGGCCGATCGACGGCGAGCGGGGCGGGCGCGAGCGCCCGATGCGCTTTGTCGGGGCGGCGGCGTTCCAGTGGGTCAATCCAAAGGCATGGGTGATGTCCGTCGGCGCGATCAGCACCTATTTGCCGAACGCATCGCACCTGCCGGACGTGATGCTGCTCGCGTTGATCTACGGCATCTTGTGCGCACCGTGCATCGGGCTGTGGGCGGGGTTCGGCGTGGCGATGCGCCGGGTGCTCACCGATGCGCGCTCGGTTCGCATCTTCAACGGTGTCGCGGCGGCGTTGCTCGTCGCGTCGCTGTATCCGATCGTGGTGGACTGAACTGGCGAGGCGCGTCTGGGCCCGGGCGGAATGGGGCGGCCGATTGCATCGTTATACTGGCGGCTCCCGTGCATCCTTTCCCCGCCGAGGACTCGCCATGCCGCGCCTGCTTGCCAGAACCCTGCCGTGTCTCGTTGCAGCCGCGGCAACGCTTGCATTGTCTCCCATGCCGGCCTTCGCCTGCACGCGCGTCGTCTATCTCGGCGCGAACGGCGACGTGATCACCGCTCGTTCGATGGACTGGAAGCTCGACGTGGCGACCAACCTCTACGTGCTGCCGCGGGGCATTGCCCGCGCCGGCGAGGCGGGGCCGAACTCGATTCGCTGGACGGCGAAGTACGGCAGCGTGGTAGCGACCGGCTACGACGTGTCCACGACGGACGGCGTGAACGAAAAGGGCCTTTCGGCTCAGTTGCTGTGGCTCGTGGAATCGCAATATCCGAAGTTCGACGGCACTGCCAGGCCGGGATTGACGATCGCCGCGTGGGCGCAGTACGTGCTCGATAACTTTGCGACGGTGAGCGAGGCGGTCGCCGCGCTGGAGAAGACGCCGTTCACGATCGTCACGGACAACGTGCCGGGCGAGAGCCGGCTGGCGACGCTGCATCTGTCGATGTCCGACAGGACGGGCGACAGCGCCATCGTCGAATACATCGGGGGGCGGCAGGTGATTCACCACGGTCGTCAGTACCAGGTGATGACGAATTCGCCCACGTTCGATGAACAGTTGGCGTTGAGCGCGTACTGGAGGCAGGTTGGCGGCACGACGTTCCTGCCGGGGACGAATCGGTCGGCGGATCGGTTCGCGCGCGCGTCGTTCTACATCAATGCGATTCCGAAGGCGGAAGATCCGGTCGAGGCGCTGGCGAGCGTGTTCGGCGTGATTCGAAACGCGTCGGTGCCATACGGCATTACGACGCCGGATGAGCCCAACATTTCCTCGACGCGCTGGCGTACTGTCGTCGATCACAAGCGGATGCTGTATTTCTTCGAATCCGCGCTCACGCCCAACACGTTCTGGGTCGACTTGAAGCGGCTCGATTTCGCGGCCGGCGCGCCAGTGAGGAAGCTCGCGCTGGGCAAGGACCAGCGCAACACGTTCAGTGGAGAAGTCTCGGGCGAGTTCGAGGTGTCGGCGCCGTTTCCGTTTCTCGGGCCGAGTGCGGGGAAGGGGCGGTGAGCGGCCGGCTTCAACGCTTCCATATCGAGCATTGCTTCGGCCAGCAGTTTCTTCAGCCGGGCATTCTCCACCTCGAGGTCCTTGAGCCGGCGGGCTTCCGAGACTTCCATGCCGCCGAACTTCGCGCGCCAGGTGTAGAACGACGCGTCACTGAACCCGTACTTCCTGCACAGTTCCTTGACCGCCATACCGGCTTCGGCTTCCTTCAGAAACCCGATGATTTGCTGTTCCGTAAAGCGCTTCTTCATGTTCGTCTTCTTCTCCGAAAACGAACTTTACTAGACTCCGGCTGGCCCTGTTTGTAGGGGGCAGGTCAAGTAATCCTTAAATGGATCGAGCTTTTGCTGCCTGCGTACACGCGGGACTCGCTCGTCTTCGGCTTGGCTGCGAAGGTACTTACGCACCGTGTTGCGCGATAAACCCAACTCCCGGGCTATCTCCCGAACCGCTTTGCCCTGGCGGGCCAATACTCGGATTTCCACAATCACCTCCTTCGTTAGCATCGGCCCTCCACACAAAAGGGCCATCCTACCGAGGTGGGTCACTTTAATCCCGATGCTGGTGGGTCATTTTCATCCCGTTGCTGACACCGGTTTGACCTGATCGGCCTGGACGACCTATCGTACGCCAGCAAGGATCAGGCCGAAACCAGCGTACTGTTTGAACTGATCGCCAAGCGATATGAGCGGCGCAGCCTGCTGATCACGGCTAATCAGCCGTTCTCTGGGCTGGGACAACCTGTTCCCAGACCCGGGCATGACCATTGCCTCCATCGACCGGCTCGTGCACCACTCGACGATCATTTGAAATGAATGTCGAAAGCCATCGCAGGCGTGCAGCCAGCGACAACCAGTCTTGGCGCCGCCGATAATCATCCCGGCCATGATGGTTGTCGCTGGACCGGCCGTTCTGCGTGACGCCATCCAGTCAAGCCCACGCCCACACAAAATTAGGCCCTCCCCCATGGAGGAAGCTTGGCCACGCATCCATTCTGCATATCGTTCTCAACCAATATGTCTTTTCGATCATGCAGAAAATTGCAAGCCGCGACAATCGCACTCGAATCTCCCATTCACAAAGTGCTTTCGCTGCGCCATCTACGTGCAAGAGTGCACTGAGCATTTCAATCGCATTGGCATTAGTCTCCATGGCGGGACAAGTCAATGCGCAAACTGCTGCCGATGCACAGGGAACCTCTCCTATTAGCATAGCCCGCGCGCAAGTAGCGATGACGGCGCAGAAGAATCAAGCTGCTATTACCAAAGCAAACGTGGCCGAACATGAGTGGACCGAGGCCCGAAAGCAAACGATCCAGATAGTTCAGCAAGCCGCTCAGGCGAATGCGAAGGCCCATGCTGATGTTGAGAAAGCACAGGAAGCCCTCCTTACAATTAGAGCAAAAAACGCCTGGGCTATTCTTAATGCCATCAAGCGACTTCCTGTTTCAGACCAAGCAATTGCTTGGGACAGAGTGTTGCTGGGGAGCATCACGACGAGCGATCAAGT
>NZ_NJGW02000027.1:0-47679 GCF_002216225.1 Pandoraea sp. CB10b_02 | reverse complement strand
ATCTCATGTCGGTTGCTTGCATGAATCCGAGTTGAGGGTGGTGCAGAAAATTTCAAGTGCGCAAGGGCCGGATCAATAATGCGCAGAGATACGCCTTGCCGACCGAGCTCGAATACAGTGTCACGCGCGTGCCGATGCGCGACGTCATACGCACGGCCTGCGGGCTTTCGAGTTTCTCGATGTAGACCATGCCCAGCTCGCTCGGCACCGCCAGGTGAACCGTCTCGCGCACGGTGTCGCGCAACGTCTTGAGCGCATCGGCGGCGGCAACGCGCAGGTCGGAGCGGCCCCAACTGCGACTTGCCAGATTGATCAGGCGCGGCCCGAGCGTGAGCGTTCCCATGCGTGGGTTTTCGATGACGAGCCCCTCGGCGACGAGCGCACCGACAATGCGATAGACGGTCGGGCGCGGATAACCGCTGGCGCGGCTCAGTTGCGGAATCGTCTGCGGCTCGGCGGCGTCCGCGATCAATTGCAACACCGCCATGAACTTCGAGAATGCCTGCGTACCTGTTGCCTTCGACGCACCCGCCGCCTCGCGCCGGGCCAGCGGTGCGGCGTCGTTATCAGTCGTCTCGGGAAGTTTGGTAGCGGACTTGGGCATGTCTGACGGGCAGCGTGCGAGGATTCGGAAGCCGGACAATTCAGCCGCGCAGCGAGCGACGAACGACACGCTTGCCGGACGCTGGCGGACACGACCGGGCAATGCCCGGAAGGCGCGATTATAGCGTTGCCGGGGTGGGCGGTGCGCGCCGCGGCGACGTTGGCATGGTGGCGCGCGAGCCGCGTCGGGAACCGTAAATGGAAGCACTGGCCGCAGCGGAAGCAGCGGAAGCGGCGGAAGCGGCGGAAGTAGCGGAAGTAGCGGAAGTAGCGGAAGTAGCGGAAGTAGCGGAAGTAGCGGAAGCGGCGGACGGGACGGAAGGACGTCCGCCCGGCGAAGACCTGCCCTGCGTGGGACGGGCCGCCGCCGAGCGCCTGGACGCCCCGCCTGCGGGAGCGCGCCGAATGCTCACCGAATGCTCACCAAACGCGCCTGAATGCGCGCCGAATGGGTGCCGAATGAGTGCCGAATGAGGGTCAGACGCTCAGATAGCCGCCATCCACCGGCACCACGGCGCCCGTCATGAACGAGGCCGCCGGCGTGGTGAGGAACACGGCAACGTTCGCGACCTCTTCCGGCGTGCCCCAACGCTTCATCGGCGTGCGCTCCAGAATGCCCTTCGAGCGTTCGTCGTTTTCCTGCAATGCCTGCGTGAGCGGCGTGGCGATCCAGCCCGGCGCAATGGCGTTCACGCGGATGCCGTCGGCCGCGTAGGCGATGGCCAGCGACTTGGTCAATTGTGCGACCCCTCCCTTGCTTGCGCTGTAGCCGGGCACGAGACCGCCGCCGAAAAAGCTCAGCATCGAGGCCGTATTGACGATGCAACCGCCGCTCGCGCGGAGCTTCTCGCGCGCCGCCGCGCACACGCGCATCGTGCCCGTGAGGTTGATGTCGATGACCTGCGCGAAGACCGCGGGGTCGAGTTCGGCGTTGCGGCGAATCACGCCGGCGCAGTTCACCACGATGTCGAGCGCGTCATGGGCGCCGACCACCTGGGTGACGCTCGCGTCGTCGGACACGTCGAGCGCGACGACGGACACGCCGGCCGGCGGCACAGGCGTGCCTTGCGGGGCCGGCAGGCCCGCCGCGCTCACACGAGCGCCGAGCGCGGCGAGGCCTGCGGCGACGGCAGCGCCAATGCCGGTCGTGCCTCCGGTGACGAGGGCCACCTTGCCGGCGAGCAGATCGGGTCGATAAGTCATGGTTCAGGCTTCCTTGGGCGACGGGCCGCCATGGGGCTGCGGCGCGTCGCGTTCGCCGATCGGCTCGCGCACGACCAGCAGGTAAATGAATGCGGCCACTACGGCGAGCGCCGCGCTGATGAGCAATGCGTTGACGAACGAATGGGTGCGGTCCACGACAATGCCGGTAATCAGCGGGGCAAACGACCCGCCAAAGTAACCACCGAAGTTCTGCAGGCTCGAGAGCGACCCCACCAGGCGGCGCGGGGCTGCCACGCTCACCAGCGCCCAGCCGCCACCGCTGGCGAAGTTCACGAAGAACATGGCGGCACTGATGTAGGTCACGGCAAGCGGCGTGCTGGGCGTGAACGCCGCCGGCACCGTGAAGGCGGCCGCACCGATCAGACCGATGCAGATCGGCCACTTGCGGCTCGTGACCGGCTTCACGCCGCGCCCCATCAGCCAGTCGGCGAAGTAGCCGGAGCCCACCATGCCCAGCGTGCCGAAGAGGTACGGAATCGAGACAATCCAGCCGGTCTTCGCGATGGACAGGTGACGTTCGTGTTCCAGGTACGCCGGCAGCCAGGTCAGATACAGCCAAACCATGTAGATCACGCCCATGTAGCCGAAGATCATGCCCCACGTCGTCTTGTGGGCGAACAAGCCACGCCAGTCGGCGAAGGTCATGCGCGTCTCGCGCTTGTCTTCGAGCTCGCCGCTGGCCAGATAGCCGCGCTCGGCCTGGCTCAGGGCGATCTCGTTGCGGTTGCGATAGACGATGTACCAGCCGATCGCCACCGCGATGCCAAGCGCGCCCATGATGACGAACATCGTGCGCCAGCCGAAGGCCAGCATCAGCGCGGTCAGTATGGGAGGTGCAATCATGGGGCCGATGGTCGAGGAGGCGACGAACACGCCCGTCGGCCCGCCGCGCTCATGCTTGGCGAACCACTCGCTCACGACTTTCGCGCCTGCGGGAAATTGCGGCGCCTCGCCGATGCCGAGGAACACGCGCGCTACGAGAAACTGGTGCAGCGTGTGCACGAAGCCGCCGGCCAACTGCGCCACCGACCACATGAACATGCCGAGGCCGAGCATGATGCGTGCGCCGAAGCGGTCCAGCATGACGCCGATGGGCAACTGCGAGAACGCGTAGGCGAGCGAGAATGACGAGAGCAACAGCCCCATCTCCGAAGCCGACAGGCCGAGCTCCTGCGAAACGGAATGGTTGGCGATCGATAACGTGCTGCGATCAAGATAGTTGACCATGCCGGCGAGCGTGAGAAACACGACCGCGATCCACTGCATGCGCTTGATGCGCGCGCTTTTCGCGCTGGCGTCCGCGGCGGTGCGAGCCGCCTGTCCCGCTGGTGTGGGAAAAGAGTCCATTGATTGTCTCCAGTGTGCTTATAGCTTTAGGTGTTGATAAAAACCACGGCCAGGCGCCGCCACACGTCGGAAAAGCGCGAGCGTGCGGCCGAGGCCGATTGCCGGGACGCGGGACGCGATCGCCGCGGCGCTCGCGCACTCAGTACGTTGCGCGCCCCCCGGACACATCGAACACGGCGCCCGTGCTGAATGTGCACGCGCCGCTCGCGAGCCACAGGGCCAGCTGCGCCACTTCATCGACCGTTCCCAGCCGCGCCATGGGGCTTTTGTCGATCATCGTCTGCACGTGCTGCGGCGCCATCTGATTGAGCAGCGCGGTCTCGATGGCGGCCGGCGCAATGGCGTTGACGCGCACGTCCGTCTTCGCCAGTTCCTTGCCGAGCGACTTCGTCATTGCGATCACGCCGGCCTTGGCCGCACTGTAGGCGGAGGCATTCGGCGTACCTTCCTTGCCGGCGAGCGAGGCGATATTGACGATGCGGCCGTAGCCGTTCGCCTGCATGCACGGCACTACATGACGGCATACGCGATAGACGCCGGTGAGGTTCACTTCGATCACGCGCGCCCACACCTGCGGATCGAATTCGGTGAGCGGCATGGTGGGCCCCGCGAAGCCCGCGTTATTCACGAGCACGTCGATTCGCCCGAAGCGTTCGAGCGTGTCGCGCACGACATTGGCGACGGCGCCGTCGTCGGTAATGTCGAGCGCCATGCCATGGATGCCGGTGTGCCCGACCGGATTGAGATCCCAGTTGACGACGGTGGCGCCGGCGCCGGCCAGCGCTCCGGCGAGCGCGAGCCCGATGCCGCCGGACGCGCCGGTCACGACGGCAACCGAGCCCGTAAAGTCATAGCGCGGTGTGCCGCGTACAGGAGCCGGTGCCATGCTCACCTCACGAACTGGTCGACGTAGTCGGCGCCCAGACCCACGGCTTCGTAGTGCTTGCGACACATGTCGAGCTTGGTGAAAACATCCTCGTAGCCCATGTATTGGCCCCACGGGTCGACGTAGAACATCACGCCGTTGACCTGGAACATCGTGATCATTTCTTCAACGTCTTCCGGCACGACGAGCGTGTGCGTTTCCCCTGGCGGCTCGAACACGTAGCTGCCCTCGGTGGCGACCCAATCGTGTTCGAGATAGCGCCACTTGCCCTTGAGGACCATGCCGTGCACCGCCTGCGGATGACGGTGTCGCGAGAGCACACCCGACTTGCGCACGCGCAGCAGGTTCATCCAGTAGCCCTGCGATACGTTCAGGCAGAGCGGACGGAACCAGACGTTCTCGGCCTGCGGCACCCATATGCGCTCATCTTCGGGAATGGCGTGCGGCTGCACGATTTCCTTCAGAGCTTCGGGGGGATTGGGAAACTGGTACGGCATGGTGGCCGGGTGGCTGCCGCCCTCGCCGCCCTGCCGCGAGGGCTCGATGGGACGCGTCGATTGCATTTGGGGATCTCCTTTAATGTCCATATTATGGACTCAACGTCCTTAATATGGACAGAATTGTTTCCGGAAAGGGGCTGGCATGTCAAGCGACGGAGTGGCGGGACGGATGTGAGGGGAAGGTGTGAGGGGAAGGTGTGAGGGGAAGGTGTGAGGGGAAGGTGTGAGGGAAAGGTGTGGAGGGAAGGGGTGGAGGGAGGGCCTGAGGAGGAGGGCCTGAGGGGATGATGCGAGGGTGCGGGACTCTGCGCCGGCGACCGGGTAACCGAGTGGTCCCGGAGGTTGCATGCGCTCAGGATGCAATGCCGAATGCGCCGCTCGCGAAGCAAAGCGGCCATCGCGATACCGTTTTTGCTATACTCTGCCCTCGCTCGCGTACCAGCCTACGCCAGCGAATGGTCCATCTCCCTGTAGTTCAATGGATAGAACGAGTGCCTCCTAAGCGCTAGATACAGGTTCGATTCCTGTCGGGGGGACCAAAAACCCCACCTCGCACGCGTCCCGCGCAGCCCAACCGGCCTCGCCTCCGGGCTTTCTTATCGGCGCTCGCAAGAATGATCACGGTGAGAAAGCGCGAACGTCCGGAGAAAACGTTCCATCGGATCTACCGCACGTTCCGTGCCCGACGTCCCGACTCCGCTCGCGTCCCCGCCGATCTTCGTCAACAGGTTCGAATGGATTATGGTTAATACCTAATCCTTACCTAAGCCCCTTGCAATCCCATCCTTAATCCGTTCGTAATCCCCATGATTTTTGATAGGGGATCCGTGGTTTGCCGCCGTGCTAGCATGCGGCGCGGAATGTTCTTACGGAGCATTTCAGCATAGGAGTCCTACGGTAACTCGCTTTCGCTCCTGCTTTTTTGGACTCCTGGCATCTGGCGGCGTCACCGACCCGGCCGAGCCCGCCGCACCCGCGGGCAGAGCAGCGCCGCCACTTCCAGAACAACATTCTAAAGAACTAGGAAAATGGCACACCATCTCGCAAAAATCACGGGCCTGCTGCTCGCAGCCGGCATCATGGCGGGTTGCTCGACCATGAACATGGGCAGCAGCAGCGCCAAGACCGCCGCCACCGGCTCCGCCGGCGGCGCCAATTCGGAAAACGCCAACGCCACGCTGGAAAAGTGCGACCGTCCTTTGGGCACGATCGCCGTGATCGAGGATACATCCGCGCCCTGGTACGGGGTGCTGACGGGTCAGTACAAGCTCGGCTCGACGGTGCCGGTGCTCAAGCTCCTGGTGCAACAGTCGAACTGCTTCGTGGTGGTTGACCGCGGTCGCGGCATGAACACGATCATGGGCGAGCGCGCGCTGAACGATTCGGGGGAACTGCGCAGCAAGTCGAACTTCGGCAAGGGCAAGATGGTGGCCGCCGATTACGCGATCAGCCCGTCGATCACGTTCACCAACAACAACGCTGGCGGCGCCGGTGCGAGCATCGCCGGGCTCCTGCCGGGCGGCATCGGTTCGGCCATCGGCGCACTTGCCGGCAGCATGAACTCGAAGGAAGCCAGCACCCTGCTGACGGTGATCGACAACCGCTCGAGCGTGCAGATCGCCGCCGCGGAAGGCAGCGCCAGCGCCATGGACTTCGGCGCGCTGGGTCGCATCGTCGGCAGCTCGGCCGGCGGCTCGCTCGGGGGCTACTCGAACACGGCCGAAGGCAAGGTCATCGTGGCGGCCTTCACCGACTCGTACAACAATGTCGTGCGCGCCGTGAAGAACTACAAGCAGCAGACGGTCGCGGGCGGTCTGGGCACCGGCGGGCAACTCGCCGTCCAGGATGACGACGCGCCGGCACCGAAGAAGACCGTTCGCAGGAAGAAGTAATCAGCCAGAAGAAGTCATCGTCTTCATCGACGTGCAAAACGGGCCGGCATTGTGCTGGCCCGTTTTTCTTTCGGCCCTAGAAGGGCGGCAGCGGTAGCTGCGGACGTTCAGCCTGGTTTAGCGCGGTTGAACCAGCCAATGCGCCACAACCGGCGAGCTCACCCGATATATCGGCGAACGCCTGGCTCGCGATGGCGCCGGGGGAATTCCAGGGCCGGCCGCAATGATGTCTGGCGCCCCCCGCCCCCACCTGCACCGTCTGGGCCTCAGGCCGTCGCCCAGCGCTCGCCCACCTGCGCCGTTTTGACCCATTCCATGAACGACGCCGCTTCGCGGGTATCGGCGGGCGCCGACCAGCTCGCATAGTCGGCTTCGACGAACGGACGATACGGGCCGTGCTTGACCTCGAAGATGACCGCGCCCGGGTCCAGCGAGAGCACCGTATGGTGCACGCACGCGGGCGTCTCGATCGCCACGGCGCCCTCGCCAAGCACCTGACGGTCCGTAACGACACCGGCCTCGTCAAACGTCAGCACGACAAACCGCCCGCGCAGTGCGGTGAGCAGTTCCCACGTATAACGATGAAGGTGCGGACGAATGTACGTCGCCGGCTCCATCGCAATGGTCAGACGCTGGATGGGATCGTCCAGCGATTCATGCAGGTTCTGGTTCATGCGCAGACGCGGCGACTGCTCCGCTTGCTGGGTCAGCGCGTCGAGGGCGGCGGTGGTCAGTGTTTTCATAGGGAATCGGGGAATTGAGCCGTGGGTGAGTCGTGGGCGAGTCGTGAGAATCGAACCGTGAGTCGGGCATCCGCAGCATTGGCCGGTGGCGGGCCGCGGTGAAGGCGACGAGTTTATCAAACCGGCTCGTCGCCCCGGCACATAAAAAAACCCGCCTCACGGCGGGTTTTTCACTTCGCATGGTGCTGCGCCACCAGGGCGCAACGACACGCTCAGTACATCTTCTTCTTCAGCGTCTGGCTGCGCAGGCGCTTGCGCAGGCGGGCCACGGCGGCAGCCTTCTTGCGCTTGCGCTCGGCCGTCGGCTTCTCGTAAGCGGCGCGCGCCTTGACTTCCTTGATCAGGCCCGTGCCGTCGATGGCGCGGCGAAAGCGACGCAGTGCGACTTCTACGGGTTCACCGTCTTTGATAACGATCTTGGTCATGCAATATCTCGTATAGTGATTCGGCTCTCGAAAGCCGGAAATTTAACTTACCGCGCAACGATACCCTTCACCGCCCCGCTGGAGTCCCCTCCTGCCGGGCGCGACGAACGGACGTGCGACGGACTGCACTACACCACATCCGGCGGGACCGCGACTCACCTCCTCTGCGATCTCCCGATCGGCTCTCGACGCCACGCCCGCGATCCGCGAGCCCCGCATCGTGCCTTCCAGACTGGCTGAACGGTTGATTGATGGCGAAGCAGACCCTCATCGTTCGTCAGTGAGGATCCCTTCCCGCAATGCCCAAATTTGGACAAGACGCGGATTATACACGTAAAACGCGTGAATTGCACGCCCCGCCCACAAGGCAAAACGGGGCCCGTCGCTCGCGACGGCCCCCGTCTTCGGCCCGAAACAGGGCGCTGGATGCCAGCAAAGATCAGAACTTGTGGCGCAGGCCCGCGATCACGGCAATCTGCGACTGGGCGCCAGTGCCGGTCGGCCCGCCCACGTTGTCGATCGCCGCCACCACGGCATCGCCGGTCGCACGCTGATAGACGCCCGTCAGGTACGATTCGGTGCGCTTGCTGAACGCGTACACGCCGCCCGCGTTGATCTGGAACCAGCGCGGCTTGGTGCCGTTGCTGATGCCGCTCAGGGCCGTTGCACCACCCACGCTGCCGTCGCTGTAGATAAAGGCGAGCCCGCCGAGCAGATTCGGCGTGACCTGGTACTTGCCGTTGAGCTCGAACGTATTCACACGAATCGACGACTGGTTCGCGTAGCGCACCTTCGCATAGCTGTACACGAACCCGACCGTGGCCGCCTGGATCTGGTACGACACACCGGCCGCGGCGATATCGTGCTTCTCGACCGCGCTCGTGTAGAAGATGTCGGTCGCGCTCGAGTAATCGTTGGTGACCGCACCGCCGGCATTCGCCGTGCCCGGGCTCGCCAGATGCAGGTACGCAACCGCGGCCGTCAGCGGACCGTTGGCGTATGAAGCGCCCAGGCTGAACGCGTTGTTATGCGAGAAGCCGGTGCCATTGCCCGTATTGGCTTCGTTGCTGAAGCCGTACAGCGCGCCGAACGAGAAACCGCTGTAGTTGGCGCTCGTGTACTTGATCGAGTTGTTGATGCGGAAGGAGTTGTAGAGGTTGTCGATGTCGCCCACGTGCGCGCCATACTGCGTGGCCCATTGCTTGGCCGACGTGATCGGGCTCACGAAGTCGACGACGGAGTCGTACTGGCGGCCGATCGTGACCGTGCCGGCCTGCGCGCTCTGCAGCCCCACATAGGCCTGACGGCCGAACATGCGGCTGTTCTGCAGCAAGTTGCCATTGGTCAGGCTGAAGCCGTTTTCCAACAGGAAGACGGCCTTGAGGCCGCCGCCCAGATCTTCGGAGCCCTTGAGGCCCCAGCGGTTGCCCTGGCCGATGCCGCTCACGGCCTGGACGTTGTGCGCGCCCTTGGCGTTCAGGCCGGACGCGACATTGTTCACATAGCCGATACCGGCATCGATGACACCGTACAGCGTGACGTTGCTCTGGGCCATCGCCGGTGCGGCGACGGCAACGCTGGCCGCAGCCAGCACCGTGAGTGGGAAGCGCTTCATCGTTATCCTCTTTGGTAGTGATCTTGTATTTGTTCGCCCCGCCTGGGCGGGCGTCCCCCGTTGACGTCGGTGGCACACGCCCCTCGCGGGACGCGTTTTGCTGCAACCGCATATGCAATGGAGTACTTACCAAACGACAAACGGCGCTTTCCTTCGCGGGAAAGCACCGTCGGTGTTGTGCAAGCCGGTGCATTCTGACACGCTCCCGTCACACTCGGCACGCCAGTGGTGCCTTTGCAACACATGAAATTGGCGACATATGCCGCGCGCCCCGGGATCGATTTGGCCAACGTAATGATGGGCATTACGCATGCCATATCCCGTTGTCCGATGCCCTCTGGGCACGCCGGGCGCCATGCCGTTGCCGGCCGCCATTATTGTTTCAACGGCGCAATGAAAAACGGCGCGTCGCCATGAGGCGCGCGCCGTCGGAACGGATCGGAATGGATCGGAATGGATCGGAATGGGCGGTTGACGAGAAAACGCAGTGCCCAGGACCGCGAGAGATGTTGCGAGAGACGTTATGCCGGGCGACGCACCGGCGCGGACGCGGGCGCGCCGTTACCCACGCGCGGGCCCTGCACCTTCGCCCCCTTGATCGGCTTGATCGGCTTGATCGCCCTCGACGCTTTGGCGTCCTTCGCAAGCCTGACAGGCTTGCCCACTTCTGCCGCCCTGGACGCCTTCACGGCTTTGGCCGCTGCGGGCGCTTCGGTGGCCACGATGGCCTCGGCGCCCTTGTCGCCCTTGCCGCCCTTGCCACCCTTACCGCCCTTGCCGTCCTTCATCCCTTCCGATGCCGACCCGGCGAGCGCTTTTGCCTTTGCGTCCGCCTTTGCCGGCGCCTTGCCGGCCGCGGCCAGTTCGAGATCGATGGTGTGCTTGAGGCCCGCGATCACCGGCGCCGCGAGATCGTCCGCGTAGTGATCGAACCAGCGCTTGGCTTGCAGGAGTTTCTTGCCGCCCAAGCGACGCTTGTGGTCTTCGTCGCTCGCCAGCACCTTGGCCGAGAGCCGCGCCCGCCCCTTCGACAGGCGCTCGAGAACGGTGATGATGGTGAACCCGCGATGCAACGTCTTCTGCTCGGCAGACATGTTGGCCTCCTGATCTTGTCGCCTCGCGGCGAACCCCGGCTGGATCGATGCCACGGCGTGAGTCACGTGGATGTGGGCGATCGTACCACGCCAATATGACAAGCCGGCAGGCGTGCGCCCGCCCCGGGAGTCAGCGCGCCGGCGCCGCGTCCGCAGGCGGTTCGGGCGCCTGTGCGTAGTACTGCACGCTCGCCGGAATTGCGAACCGAATGTCTTCCTGCAGGAATTCGCGCATGAGCGCCAGATTGATGTCCTGCTGCAGATCCATGTACAGGTTGTAGTCGGGACTGAGCACGAAGTACACGACTTCGAAGTCGAGCGAGCTCACGCCGAATTGCTTGAAGTGCGCTCGGTCGAAGCGCGTCTTGCCCGACGCCTCCACCGAGCGCTTCACCATGGCCGGCACGCGGGCCAGCTTGTCGGGCACGGTGTAGTACGACAGGCTGAAAGTAAACACGATGCGCCGCTCGGACATGCGCTTGTAGTTATGCAGCGTGTTCTTGAGCAGTTCGGTATTGCCGCAGATGATCTCCTCGCCGCTCAGGCTGCGAATGCGGGTGGTCTTCAGCCCGATGCGCTCGATCGTTCCCGCCACGTCGCTGAAGACGATGAAGTCGCCCACTTCGAACGGCTTGTCCAGCCCGATGGCCAGCGACGCGAACAGATCGCTCAACACGTTCTGCACCGCCAGCGCCACCGCCACGCCGCCGATACCGAGACTGGCCACGAAAGCGGTGATGTTGACGCCGAAATTCGCCAGCATCGCGAGCACCAGCACCGCCCAGGCGAGCACGCGCAGCGTCCATGCCGTCATCGTCACGATGACCGGATTGTCGGGCGCGGCCGTGCGATGCTGCATCCGCCGCGTCTGCCACACGTTCACCGCGCGATTGACCCACAGCGCGAGCTGCAGGCAGAACAGCACCGTCCAGCAATGAACGATGGCGGCATCCCACCGCTTGCCGAGATCGAGCGACTTCAGGCCAATGAGCAGCGCCGCGAACAACAGCACGAATTGCCGGGTCGCCCCGAGCACTTCCGCGAACATGTTCGCGCCCGGCGACTTCAAACGCCGCGTGAGCGCGCCGAAGCGGCCCAGCGCGAGACGCAAGATGCCCGACATGATGGCGTAGCTTGCCGCGACGGCGATCGCAGCGAAGACCCAGTCGGCCGGGGAGACCGATTCGAAAGCTTTGAGCGAGCTCAGCGTGCTGATTTTCAAACGGCATCCTCCTGCAGCAAAAACCGATGCTTTCGCAAGAGGCGTGCCGGGCAGGCGTCCGGCCTTGCGCCGGCTCAGCCGGGCGCACCAGCCGGCACCGGCGAATCCCCCGAAGAATCAACGGCTTGATTCCATACCGCATAAGCGTTTGCGCGATGTCTCGGCGGGCGCCGAACGTGAGGCCCGCCTCGTAGAATTTTCAATCGCCGGGCAAAAACGACAACGCTTGCCGCCCGATATCGTAGCGCGGCGGTGATTGGCCGGTACCTTCGGCCACGGGGCTGTGCCCGGCGCGTCTGGCCGGCATCGCCTCGTGGAATTCGTCGAGATGCCTGCGGGTTCAGGGGCCCCTGCGGCATCGGCGCCAAGCCGATGAAAACGGCACGCACCCTCCCCACCGCAGCAATGGATCGTCCGGGAGCGACGCGGTGAGCGCCAGGCCGACGATTCCCCCGAGCATTCCGACGCACCGTTCCCAGTACGTCCATCCGAACGTGCTCAGTCGCTGCTCGCGCGTGCGGATGTACCACGCTCAGGCGCCACGAGAGCGGGCCCTCGCGTTGCAATTCCAAAGCATCCTGTTAGGATTCGCAAAAGCGCGGTGATCGAAAACGAACTATCAGTAGCCAATTCGCACCGCGAGGACGCCAGGGACGGCAGCAACGCCGCACGGCATCAGCGACGCCCGCCCTGGCGCAAGAAGCTCATTAGAGATTTTTCATGTACGTCAGTACCTATGATCCGCTGTTGGTCGCCCTGTCAATTCTTGTAGCGACGCTTGCTTCCTACACAGCGCTGGACATGACGGGACGAATTGTCAGCGCTCGCGGATCGGTTGCCCGGTGGTGGCTCGCCGGTGGCGCATTCGCCATGGGCGTCGGCATCTGGTCGATGCACTTCATCGGGATGCTGGCGTTCGACCTGCCCATCCCGCTCGGCTACGACCCCGCCATCACGCTGCTGTCACTGCTCATCGCCGTGGTCTTCTCGGCCTTCGCGCTCTGGCTCGTGTGCCTGGACACGCTGCCCTGGCACCGCCTTGCGTTCGGCGCGATTCTGATGGGCATTGGCGTTGCCAGCATGCATTACACGGGCATGGCGGCAATGCGCATGGAGCCCGGCATTCATTACACGCCGTGGATCTTCTGCCTGTCGGTGCTGATCGCGATCGCCGCTTCGGGCGCCGCGCTCTGGATCGCCTTCAGCCTGCGCCGCCATTCGCCCAGGACCCGCCAGCTTCGCGCGGGCGCCGCCGTCGTCATGGGCCTGGCGATCGTGGGCATGCATTACACCGGCATGGCCGCCGCCGAGTTCCCGTTCGGGATCGTGTGCCGCGCCGCGGGCAGCACGGGCGCCACCGGATGGCTCGCCGTCGTGGTGGTGGTCGGCACGCTCGCCGTACTGGCCATTGCGCTGACGGTGTCGGTGCTCGACTTCCGGCTCGAATCGCAGACGTCGAAACTCGCGAAGTCGCTGGCCGAAGCCAATCAGGAACTCACCTATCTGGCCCTCCACGATCCGCTCACGAAGCTTCCCAACCGCGAACTGCTGCAAGACCGGATGGATCAGGCGATCCAGCGCGCGGAGAACGCGAACGGCCGCTTCGCGCTGATGTTCGTCGATCTCGACGGCTTCAAGGCCGTCAACGACGTGTTCGGCCACGCCATTGGCGATCTTCTGCTGCAAGAGATATCGCGGCGTATTTCCAAATGCGTGAGAAGCCGGGACACCATCGCGCGCGTCGGTGGCGACGAGTTCGTGCTGCTCGGCGACGTGAGCGAGCCGACGGATGCCGCCACGCTGGCAGACAAGCTCCTCGCCGAAATCCGGAAGCCGGTCTCGGTGCATGGGCACGACCTGTTCGTGTCGGGCAGCGTGGGGATCGCGATGTACCCAGATAACGGCGTGTCCGAAGCAGCGTTGCTCTCGAATGCCGACGCGGCCATGTATCACGCCAAATCGCTCGGCAAGAATACGTATTGCTTCTTCGATGCGTCGATGAACGCCAACGTACACGAGCAGTTGCAGTTCGTCATGGACCTGCGCTCGGCCCTGGCGCGCGGCGAACTGGTGCTGCACTTCCAGCCGAAATTCGTCGCCCCTGACGGCCCGGTGACCGGCGCCGAGGCGCTGGTGCGCTGGATTCACCCGTCGCGCGGCCTCATCTCGCCCGACCAGTTCATCCCCATCGCGGAAAAGGGTGGCCTGATCATCCCCCTGGGGGAATGGGTGCTCAACGAAGCCTGCCGTCAGATGAAGGAATGGCGCGAGCGCGGGCTCACGAAATGGGATGTGTCGGTCAACGTCTCTTCACTGCAGTTCGCGCATGCGCGATTCACCGAGACGGTGCGCACGACGCTCGAGCGACACGGACTGGACCCGAGCTGCCTGACCATCGAGGTCACGGAGTCGACCGCCATGCGCGACGTCGAGACGAGCCTTCGGATCCTGCGCGAACTCAGCGAGATGGGCGTGAAGATCTCGATCGACGATTTCGGCACGGGCTACTCGAGCCTGATGTATCTGAAACGCCTTCCGGCGACGGAGCTCAAGATCGACCGGGAGTTCGTCAGCGAGCTGGCACACGATTCGGAAGACGCCGCTATCGTGTCGGCCATCGTCGCACTCGGCCAGTCACTGAATTTGCGTATTGTCGCGGAGGGCGTGGAAACCGCGGAGCAGCAGGCCTTCCTCACGGACCTGGGCTGCGACTCGCTGCAGGGCTTTCTCCTGGGCCGCCCCGTGCCCGCGAACGAGTTCGTCGAGTACGTGGCGGCAAAGGACACCCGGTTTGCAGGCACGGGCGGACAAGCCCTCGTGCCGGGGGCGGCTTGAGTTCGGCGCGAACGCTATGCGCGAGCACGGCGTGCGCGCAGCCAAAGGAGCTGGATCGTGGCGCCCAAGGCGAAGATGCCCAGCCACGCCAGCAGCGCACCGCGCACCAGCGGCGATTCCGGTCCGGCCGCCAGAGGGCGATCTGCCGGAAGCCGTGTCAGCGTCTCGTTGATCCCCGGCACCAGCAACAGGAAAAAGCTGAACGTGAATGAGAACTGGGCGAGGTACATCCGTGCGCGTCCCAGCAAGCGCATGCGCGGGGCCAGCCACCCGCCCGACGTTGCAAGCAACGCCAATATGCCCAGCGCGTGCCCTGCATTGAAGCGGCCCGTGCTCGACAAGCCGAACGACGAAAAGACCGACAAGACCATGCCCGCCAGATAAACCTTCGCGCACGACGTACCGATGTCGATCGTCCGATGCCGGACAAAGCTGTAGACGCCGGCCGCGAACGTCACCAGACTGACAACCGTATGAGCCGCGCCCAGCGCGGAAATGGGGTGAGGCATGAGACGACTCCTTTTGAAGGCACAGCCCTGCGCCGGCATGGCACGAACGCATCGAAATATGTCCGGCCGGCAGTGCCACACTGTCAATCACGCACCAACCAACTAGTTGGTTGGTGGCATGGGGAAAAAAGAGGAGCGCTATTGCGCTCCACCGCGCAAATCGGCGATCAATTCGACTTGCGAAAGCGTTCTATGGCCATTCGTGAGACTGCCTGAAACGATTCGGCATTGCCCGACGCCCGCGCCGTGAGCATGGCGCCATATACCGTCGACATGAAGGTCTGGGCCTGCGTGCGGGCGTCGCCGTACAGCGTCAATCGCATTCGCGCCGCGCCTTCGGCCAGAACCGTCGCGATCCACGTGCCGAGGTCGTCGAAATAGCGGCGCACCTCGGAAGCGATCTCAGGCGGGATCAACGGCAATTCCGCGGCAAGCACTGCGCAAATGCAGATCGGCAACGTTGCGTCGCGAATGCACTCGGCCCAGTAATCGGTGTACGCGCTCAGCCGCGCCAACGGGTCTTCGACGCGCGTGTCGAGCGCCGCCAGTCCTTCCAGCGTCTGGGCGCGGTGCATCCTGACGACGGTCAGCACCAGATCCGCCTTGCCCGGAAAGTGGTGATGAATGCTGGCCTTGCCGATATGCACTCGCTCGGACAGATCCGCGTAGCTGAACCCGTGATATCCGCCGGCGGCGAGCAACTGCCTCGTGTGCTGCACGATTTCAAGCGCTCTCGGGGACAACTCGATACTCATGGGTCCTCTCACTCGATGAGTCCTCTGGCAATGCCCTCGCGGGTGCAACGGTTTCAACGCATTCACAGGGCCAAGGCACACTGGCAACCAATCTACTAGTTGGTCGGTTTGATGTCAATCGTTCTGGGTTCAGAAGGATTTGGCGTTGTCACGTTCCCGCGTCTGCAACGTTGCTCATGGCGGGTTCGCATTGGGCGCGAGGGGACGGCGCGAAGGCGTCATCATGCCGCTGTCGCGCCCTCGTGCCCTCGCGCCAAAACAAAAGGGGTTAGCCGAAGCTAACCCCTTCAATCCTGCTGGTCGGAGCGATAGGATTCGAACCTACGACCCTCTGATCCCAAATCAGATGCGCTACCAGGCTGCGCTACGCTCCGACAAAGAGGGGAGATTCTAGAGGGTTATGTGCAATGCGTCAAATCGACGCGCTTCGCACCGACGCACCGACGCACCGACGCACTACGGTGCCGCCAGGCTCGCGCTGGCACAATGGTCCCCTGTCCGGCGCCGCCGCTGTCTGCCGGGCGCTCGCCGACAGTCACGACGTCGCCATGAAGTCCCGCCATAGTGAGAGGTTCACCATGTTCGAACCCGTGTCGATGAACCTGATTCTCTGGCGTCACGCCGACGCCGAAAACCTGCCCGCCTCCCTCGCGCTCAGCGCCCAGGCCGATCTGGCGCGCGAACTCACCGATCGCGGTCGCAAGCAAGCCGAAAAGGCCGCCCAATGGCTGCGCCCCCGCCTGCCCGACGACGCCATCATCCTCTGCAGCCCGGCAGTGCGCGCCGTCCAGACCGCTCAGGCGCTCACACCGGGCGCGCGCATCGTGCGCGACCTCGCCCCCGGCGCCAGCGCGCTGACGCTGCTCGGCGCCATCGACTGGCCCGGCACCGCGCAAACCATCGTGCTCGTCGGTCACCAGCCCGCCCTCGGCCAGCTCGCGAGTCTGCTCATCACGGGTCAGGAGGCCTACTGGACCATCAAGAAGGCCGGCATCTGGTGGCTTGCCTCACGCCGACGCGAAGACGAGAGCCAGGTCGTCGTGCGCGCCGTCGTCAACCCCGATCTGTTGTAATTTCGTCGCTCCCGCGGTCGGCGAAACGGCGCCCGAATCGGACGCTGAAAGGCGTGAACCTTGGGACCTGGCTCATGACATTGCGAGTTTTGTCATAGAATTGTCGCCTACCGTTCACGGAATCGACATTGATGCTTTTTAAAGTACGTCGCAACGCGACCGTCACAAAAAGGGCCTTTATGCGCGACCTGCCGAACCCCACCATGCCGCTTTCTTCGTTGACCCCTACGTCGCGGAGGCGTCTTCCTCGCCCTGAAACGCCTGTCAAACCGAATCTGGCTGTGGCGTGGGCACACGACGAAAGCGAGCTTCGCGAAGCGCAACGCCTGAGGTATCAGGTCTTCGCCGAAGAAATGGGCGCATCGGTCAAGGGTCCGGCAGGCCTTGACGTCGACGAGTACGACCAATATTGCGACCACCTGCTCGTGCGCGATCAGGACTCGCTCAAGGTCGTCGGCACTTATCGCGTACTGCCCCCGGCTCAGGCCAAACGCCTCGGCCGTTTGTACTCCGAAGGGGAATTCGACCTCTCGCGCCTCGACCATCTGCGCCCCAAGATGCTCGAAACCGGCCGCTCATGCGTACACCCGGACTACCGCAACGGCGCTGTCATCATGGCGCTCTGGAGCGGCCTTGCCGAGTACATGCTGCGCCACGGGCTCGAGACGATGCTCGGCTGCGCCAGCGTGCCGATGGCCGACGGCGGGCACTACGCCGCGAGCCTCTATCGCAAGCTCCAGGGCACCGCGATGGCCCCTGCCGAGTACCACGCCGTGCCCCGCATCGCCCTGCCCGTCGACGAGCTGCAATCGACGCTCGACGTCGAGCCGCCCGCACTGGTCAAAGGCTATCTGCGCCTGGGCGCGCGCATCTGCGGCGCACCGGCTTGGGATCCCGACTTCAATACCGCAGACTTCCTCACGCTGTTCCGTCTGGCCGACATGAACCCGCGCTACGCGCGCCACTTCCTCGGACCGGAACTCGTCAACAAACTCAAGCAGGCCTGACCGGCACCGCTCTGCACCCACACACCCGAGTACATGCCGTCGGATGGCGGCGGCACGAAAAAGCCCGGCAATGCCGGGCTTTTGCTTTCCTCATGCGAACCTGCGGATTGATCTTCGGCTCCGCGTCGATGGACGTCCGGCGGCTCGGCCGACGCAAGCAGGCTCATGCGTATACCACCTTGTATCGCATGCCGATCTTCTCCCACTCCTGCGCCTCTCGCTGCAGGCTGTAATCCGTGAGCGGATTGGCGTCGATCCACGTTCGCGGCACCGACACCTGAAAGCCGTCGGCCAGACGCTCGACTTCGATGCGCTCGGGCAGCGCGTCGGTACGGCGCCGACAGAACAACACGGCCAGGCGCAGGCAGAACAGAAGTTGCCAATCCACCTGCTGCGACTGCGACGCGAGCTTGCCCAGCTTGCCGACATGCCCGAGCAGCAGTTCCGCCAGCCGCGCCTGGTCCGGCCGGGAGAAGCCCGGCATGTCGGCATTGCTGCCGATATACGCCGAGTGCTTGTGATATGCGCTGTGGGAAATGGACAACCCCATCTCGTGCAGCGCCGAGGCCCAGCCGAGCAGCGCCTCGCCCTCCTCGCGGCCATCGCTCTCGGCGCCTTCGCCCCGCCCGCCGGCGTCAGCGTCAGCGTCGATATCGACCGGCAATTGACGGTACAAAGCCACCGCCAGACGGCCCACGCGATCGGCCTGGGCGCGGTCCACGCCATAGCGGCGCACGAACTGCTCCACCGTCACCGCACGCATGTCCTGATGCTGGGTGCGCCCCAGCAGGTCGTACATCACGCCCAGGCGCAGCGCGGCATCCGTCGTCTCCATATGCTCGACTTCGAGCTCGTTGAAGACCGACAGCATGATCGACAGCCCGCCGGGCAACACCGGAATGCGATCCTGCTTGAGTCCGGCCAGCTTGAGACGGTTGGCGTTCTCCGCCTTGATGAGCGCCCGCTTCAGGCGCTCCAGCCCGCCGCGCGTCAAGCCGTGTACGCCACCGTCGTTGAAACCGTTGGCTTCGAGCAGTTCGGCCAGCGCGCGCGCCGTGCCCGACGAGCCGATCGCCTGCGACCATCCCGCCTCGCGATAGGTGGCCGAGATGATCTGGATCTCACGCCGCGCGGCCAGCTCGGCCTGTTTCATGGCGTAGTCGTCGACATTGCCGCTCGGGAAGAACTGCCGGCTGTGACTCACACAGCCGATATACAGGCTCTCCATGATGAGCGGCTCGTAATCCTGGCCGATGATGAATTCCGTGGAGCCGCCGCCGATATCGACGACCAGGCGATTGCCCGGGCAAGTCGGCACCGAATGCGCCGCGCCGGCGTAGATAAGGCGCGCCTCTTCGCGGCCGGCGATCACTTCGATCGGGAAACCGAGCGCACGCTGCGCCTCGCCGAGAAAGTCCTGCGCGTTCTTGGCTACGCGCAGCGTGTTCGTCGCTACCGCGCGCACCTGATCGGGATGAAAACCGCGCAGGCGTTCGCCGAAACGCTTGAGCACCTCCCAGCCGCGCTGCTGCGACGGATGGTCGAGATACTTCTGCGCGTTCAGCCCCGCGGCAAGTCGCACCGGCTCGCGCAAGGCGTCGACCTGATAGATCTGCGTCCCGGCGGACGTTTCCTCCACCCGGCCGATGATCAGGCGAAAACTGTTCGAACCGAGATCGACGGCCGCGAGCAAAGGCGCTGGGCAAGGCGCTGGTGAAGGCGATGGGGTACTCATGTGAGGATGCGCCTGGGCGAGGAGTGCCGGTATGCACGATGCATCACATTAAACGCATGACGCGCACTCGACAAATAAATGACGAATACGTTACAAATCCAATATGACACGTCGTTGACAAATGTGAATGTCATATAACTGTAACAATACGGATGAAGAATTCACGACAATCCAATGTCTTTCGCACGTTTCCTATGAATTACCCGCTGCTCAATCGCGAGCTGGGCATTCTGGCGTTCAATGAACGCGTACTCGCCCAGGCAGCCGATCCGGCCACGCCACTGCTCGAGCGCCTGCGCTTCGTGTGTATCGTGAGTAGCAATCTGGATGAATTCTTCGAAATCCGCGTTGCCGGGCTGAAAGAGCAAATGCGGGAAAATCCCGGCATGCTCACGCCCGACGGTATGACGTTTCAGCAAGTTTACACGCAAGTCTGCGCGCGGGCACAGGCGCTGGTCGAAAAGCAATACGCCATGTTCGACAGCCTTTTGCCGAAGCTCGAAGCCGAAGGCATCGCGTTTCATCCGTCCGGGCAATGGAACGACGCGCAGGTCGAATGGGCCCGCGACTACTTCTTTCGCGAGCTCGTGCCGGTGCTCACGCCGATCGGCCTGGACCCCGCCCACCCGTTTCCGCGCGTACTCAACAAGAGCCTGAATTTCGCCGTCGAACTCGAGGGCAAGGACGCCTTCGGGCGCGACGCCGAGCTCGCCATCGTGCAGGCGCCGCGCGCCCTGCCCCGGCTCGTGCCAATGCCCGCCGCCCTCGCCCCGCTGCCCAACAGTTTCGTGCTGCTCAGCTCGTTCATGCTGCGCTTTGCCAGCGAACTGTTCCCCGGGCTCACCGCCAAGGGCTGCCATCAGTTCCGCGTGACCCGCAACAGCGACCTGTTCGTCGACGAAGACGAAATCACCAACCTGCGCACGGCCCTGCAAGGCGAACTGCCGGCGCGCCACCTCGGCGACGCCGTGCGTCTCGAAGTGGACGCCGGCGCGCCGGCGCGGCTCGTGCGGCGTCTGCAAACCGAGTGCGGCCTGACCGACTCCGACTGCTACCGTGTCAAGGGCCCGGTCAATCTCGTGCGCCTCATGCCGCTGCCCGAGATGGTCGATCGTCCGGATTTGAAGTTCGTGCCGTTCGTGCCGGCGCTGCCGCCGCGCATGAGCGCGTCGCCCGCGATGTTCGATCTCATCGATCAGGGCGACCTGCTGCTGCACCACCCCTACGACAGCTTCCAGCCTGTGCTCGAACTGCTGCTGCAGGCCGCGCGCGACCCGGATGTGGTCGCCATCAAGCAGACGATCTATCGCACCGGCAACGAGTCCGCGCTGATGGACGCCCTGATGGAAGCGGCGCGCAACGGCAAGGAAGTCACGGTGGTGGTGGAGCTGCTCGCGCGCTTCGACGAAGAAACGAACATCAACTGGGCCGCACGGCTCGAGGCGGTCGGCGCGCATGTGGTCTATGGCGTGGTCGGCCACAAGTGCCACGCGAAGATGCTGCTCGTCGTGCGCCGCACGCGCCAGGGCAAGAAGACCTTCCTCAAGCGCTACGCGCACCTGGGCACCGGCAACTACCATCCGCGCACCGCGCGCCTGTACACCGACTTCGGCCTGATGACGGCCGACGAGCAACTGTGCGCGGACGTCCACGTCGTTTTCCAGCAGCTCACCGGCATCGGCCGGCAAACGCAGCTGCACGCGTTATGGCAATCGCCGTTCACGATGCACACGCATCTGCTCGAAGCGATTCGCCGCGAGACCGAAGCGGCCGCCGCCGGCAAGAAGGCCCGCATCATTGCGAAAATGAACGCGCTGCTCGAGCCGACCATCATCGCCGAACTCTACAAGGCGTCGCGCGCCGGCGTGAAGATCGACCTGATCGTGCGCGGCGTGTGCGCGTTGCGCGCCGGCGTGAAGGGCCTGTCGGAGAACATCACCGTGCGCTCTATCGTCGGACGGTTCCTCGAGCACCACCGCATTTATTATTTCTACGCGCACGGCCAGGAGCAGGTGCTGCTCTCGAGTGCGGACTGGATGGAACGTAATTTCTTCCGGCGCGTGGAAGTGGCGTTCCCGGTGCGCGACAAGCGCCTGAAAGCGCGCGTGATTCGCGAAGGGCTGATGGTGCACCTGCGCGATAACACGGCGTCGTGGATGATGCGCCCGGACGGCAGCTATTTGCGCCGCCGCCCCGGCAAGAAGCCGTTCAACAGCCAGATGGCGCTGATGAAGGAAATCGCGCAACACTTACAGTCCGGCAACTGAATACCGGTCGTTGGCCGCTATTGGGGCCGCTATTGGGGCCGCTGTTGGGGCCGCTGTTGGGGCCGCTGTTTGGGCCGCTGTTGGGGCCACCACGGGCGGCTGGCGGCGCCGAGCCTACCCGTTCGCCGCCACGCCTTGCGCGGCGTCGACCGGGGCGCGATGCACCACGCGTGTGGGCGGAAAGCGAATCGCAAACGTGCTGCCGCGCCCCTCCTCGCTCGTGATCTGCAAATCCGCCTGGTGCCGCGTGAGCACGTGCTTGACGATGGCGAGCCCCAGGCCCGTGCCGCCCGTATCGCGCGACCGGCTGCGGTCGATCCGGTAAAAACGTTCGGTCAGACGGGGGATGTGTTCCGCCGGAATGCCGAGCCCCGAATCGATCACGGCAAAGCGAGCGCCGCCATCGTCCGTCGCCCCCCATTCGATGCGGATCTTGCCGCCCTGCGGCGTGTATCGCACCGCGTTGCTCACGAGATTGCTGAACGCGCTGTGCAGTTCGCCCTCGGCACCGCGCAGGTCCAGGCCCTCGGCGCCGGCCACTTCAATGACGTGCTGGCCCTGCGAGAGCCCTTCGGCGTCGCTGCGCAACGAGCGCATCTGCATGCCCATGTCGATGCGATCGTCGCCCGGCGGCTTGCCACTGCCTTCGAGCTTGGCGAGCGTGAGCAGATCGTTCACGATGTTCTGCATGCGAGACGCCTGCTGTCGCATGATCTCGACGTACCGCTGGATCTCCTCCGGCGAGAGCGGCAGCTCGCCCACGGTCTCCAGGAAGCCCGACAGCACCGTAAGCGGCGTCTTGAGCTCATGGGACACGTTGGCGACGAAGTCGCGGCGCATGGCGTCGGTGCGCTCCAGGTCGGTCACGTCGAGCGAGATGATCAGCTTGCGGTTGTCGCCGTAGGGAAACACCTGCACCGAGAGCACGTTGTTGCGCTTGACCCCCATGTGGTGCATGAGCAGTGCTTCGTCGTATCGCTCGGAAGACAGGTAGTGCACGAACGCCGGCGTGCGCAGCAGATGAGTGATCTGTTGACGCAGATCGCGCCGCGCGTCGATGCCGAAATGCGCCTCGGCGATCGCGTTGCACCAGTCGATCTGATTTTGCTCGTCGAGCATGATCACGCCGTTGGGCGATGCCTGAATCGCCTGGATGAAACGCGCGTGCTGTTGTTCCACCTGCTTGACCTGGTTATGCCAGCGCTTGGCCAGCTTGTGCAGCCGATAGTAGATTTCGCCCCACAGACCGATCGCGCTCGGCACTTCGCCGTACACCGGCGCGTCGAGCAGGCGCCACAGACGTTGGGCGTGATGGACGTTGAAACCGAGCTGCGTCACCAGAAGGACGATCGCAGTGACGTAACCGGCGCGCGCGCCAAAGATCCAGCCCACGGCCACCGAGATGGCCGCCTGCAGGATCAGAAACGCCAGCGCACGGGCCCAGATGATGTTCATAAACGATGCACAGGAGGGTGGCCGCTCGCTGCCCCGGCGGGGGCGAGCGGCATGGGCGCGGCGGGGGGCGATCGCTGTCGATCGCTACCGAGCCGGCGCGCGGCGCCGCTTCAGACCGACTTCGTCAGGCGATAGCCGCTGCCGCGCACGGTCTCGATCATAGCATCGTGGCCCGCCGGCTTGAGGGCGGCGCGAAGGCGCTTGATGTGCACGTCCACCGTGCGCTCCTCGACGAACACATGATCGCCCCAGACCTGGTCGAGCAACTGTGAACGGCTGTGCACGCGCTCGGGGTGCGTCATGAAGAAGTGCAGCAGACGGAACTCGGTCGGGCCCAGGTCCAGCTTGATGTCGCCGCTCGACTGATGGCTCGTCACGCGATGCGTGGCCGGGTCCAGTTTCAGGCCGTTCACGCTCACCACGTCCTCGGTGAGTTGCGGCGCGCGCCGGCGCAACACCGCCTTGATGCGCGCCATCAGTTCCTTGGGCGAGAACGGCTTGGTCACGTAGTCGTCCGCGCCGATCTCCAGGCCCATCACCTTGTCCTGCTCCTCGCTGCGTGCGGTGAGCATGATGATCGGCACATGCTTGGTGCGCTCGTTTGCGCGCAGCTCGCGCGCGAACGTCACGCCCGACTTGCCGGGCAACATCCAGTCGAGCAGTACCAGATCCGGCAGGACGTCGCTGATCAGCGTGAGCGCCTGCTCCGCGTTGTACGCCCGGATCGGATAGTGACCGGCGTGTTGCAGATTGACGGAGATCAGCTCGGAAATGGCCGGCTCGTCTTCCACGATCAGAATGCTGCTGGGCATCGGTTCCCTCTCAAACCTTCAGTAATGTCTGGCGCTCATTCGCCTTGCACTTTGCGCTGGAGATCCTCGCGCGAAATATGCCGGACGTCGGTGCCTTTGACAATGTAAATGATGAATTCGGCGATGTTCTTGGCGTGGTCGCCGATACGCTCGATCGCCTTGGCAATGAACAGGAAGTCCAGGCCTGCCGAGATGGTGCGCGGGTCCTCCATCATGTACGTGACCAATTTTCGCACGAAGCCGCGGAATTCATTGTCGATGGCCTTGTCGTCGCGCACGATGTCGGCGGCGGCGACCGCGTCCAGGCGCGCAAAGGCGTCCAGGGTGCGGCGCAGCAATTGCGCGGCCATCTCGCCGGAGAGCTTGATCTCGGCGAAATTCACGTTCTGCGCGGCGCCGTCTTCGAGCAGATGGCGCGTGCGCTTGGCGACCTTCTCGGCCTCGTCGCCGGCGCGCTCGAGGTTGGTGATCGTCTTCGAGATCGAGAGCAGCAGGCGCAGGTCGCGCGCGGTCGGCTGACGGCGGGCGATGATCTTGCTGCATTCCTCGTCGATCTCGACCTCCATCGTGTTCAGGCGGTGCTCGTTGGCGATCACTTCGTCGACCAGCGCACGGTCGAACGTGTTGAGCGCCTGCATGGCCGTCACGATCTGCGATTCGACCACGCCGCCCATTTCGAGGACGCGCGAGCAAACCTGGTTCAGGTCGCTATCGAACTGGCTGGAAAGGTGTTTGTCGTTCATATCGCGGATTTCCTCGTGGGCATCAACCGAAACGGCCGGTGATGTAGTCTTCGGTCTCTTTGCGGTCCGGCTTGATGAAGATCTTCTCGGTTTCGCCGAATTCGATCAGCTCACCCAGATACATGTACGCGGTGAAGTCCGAGCAGCGTGCGGCCTGCTGCATGTTGTGCGTGACGATCACGACGGTGTAGTCGTCCTTGAGCTCCGCGATCAGCTCTTCGATGCGGCCCGTGGAAATCGGATCGAGCGCCGAGCACGGCTCGTCGAGCAGCAGCACTTCCGGGCGGATGGCGATGCCGCGCGCGATGCACAGGCGCTGCTGCTGACCGCCCGACAGGCCGTAGCCCGACTGCTGCAGCTTGTCCTTCACTTCGCTCCACAGCGCCGCCTTGGTCAGCGCCCATTCCACGCGGTCGTCCATTTCCGAGCGCGAGAGCTTTTCGAACAGACGCACGCCGAACGCGATGTTGTCGTAGATCGACATCGGGAACGGCGTCGGCTTCTGGAACACCATGCCGACCTTGGCGCGCAGCAGCGCGATGTCCTGCTTGCTGGTAAGCAGGTTCTCGCCGTCCATGTTGATCTCGCCCTCGGCGCGCTGCTCGGGGTACAGGGCGTACATCTTGTTGAACGTGCGCAGCAGCGTGGACTTGCCGCAGCCCGACGGGCCGATGAAGGCCGTGACCTTGCGGTCAGGAATGCGCAGGTTGATGTTCTTGAGCGCGTGGTACTTGTCGTAGAAGAAGTTCAGGTTCTTGACTTCGATCTTCGAGGGCAGCTTGATTTCTTGCGTCGGATTCGTCATGTTCGGTCTCTACCGTCAGGTATTCGTCGTGAGGTCGCGCGGCGCTTTACTTCTTCGCGAACAGCGAGCGCGCCAGAATGTTCAGGAACAGCACCCCGAGGGTGATGATGAACACGCCCGCCCAGGCCAGCGCCTGCCACTCCGCGAACGGGCTCATGGCGAACTTGAAGATGGTGACCGGCAGGTTGGCCATCGGCTGATTCAGGTTCAGCGACCAGAACTGGTTCGACAGTGCGGTAAAGAGCAGCGGCGCCGTCTCGCCGGCGATACGCGCCACGGCCAGTAGCACGCCCGTCACGATCCCGGCAATCGACGCCTTGAGCGTGATCTTCACGATGATCCGCCACTTCGGCGTGCCGAGCGCGAAGGCGGCCTCGCGCAGGTTGTTCGGCACGAGCTTGAGCATGTTCTCGGTGGTGCGGATCACGATCGGCACTTGCAGCAGCGCCAGCGCCACGATGCCGGCCCAGGCCGAGAAGTGGCCCATCTGCGCGACCACCAGGGCATAGACGAACAGGCCGATCACGATCGACGGCGCCGAGAGCAGGATGTCGTTGATGAAGCGCGTGATGCTCGCGAGCCACGACTTCTGGCCGTACTCGGCCAGGTACACGCCGGCCAGAATGCCCAGCGGCGTGCCGATGACCGTGGCCACGCCGACCATTACCAGGCTGCCTACGATGGCGTTGGCGAGACCGCCGCCTGCGGTGTTCGGCGGTGGCGTCATCTCGGTAAACAGCGACAGCGACAGGCCGCCCACGCCCAGCGAGAGCGTGGTGTAGAGAATCCAGAGCAGCCAGATCAGGCCGAAGGCCATGGCCGCGAGCGAGAGCGCGATCGCGACGATGTTCTTGCGGCGGCGGTAGGCCTGCAGCCGCACGCGGGTAAAGGCGTCGGTAGGCTTCACGACGGGCGTTTCCAGTTCGAGCGCTTGTTGGGTCATTATTTACCTTCGCTTTTCTCGAGGCGCAGCAGCATGAGCTTGGACAGCGCCAGCACCACAAAGGTGATGAAGAACAGGATCAGGCCGAGCTCCATCAGCGCAGACGTGTGCAGGCCCGGTGCGGCTTCGGCGAACTCGTTGGCGAGCGCCGAGGTGATGCTGTTGCCCGGCGAGTAGAGCGAGACGTTGTCGAGCAGGTTGGTGTTGCCGATCACGAACGTCACGGCCATCGTCTCGCCCAGGGCGCGGCCCAGGCCGAGCATGATGCCGCCGATGACACCCGTCTTCGTGAAGGGCAGCACCACGCGCCACATCACTTCCCAGGTCGTGCAGCCAATGCCGTAGGCCGACTCCTTGAGCAGCACGGGCGTGACCTCGAACACGTCGCGCATGACCGAGGCGATGTACGGAATGATCATGATCGCGAGGATCACGCCGGCCGGCAGAATGCCGATGCCCAGCGGCGGGCCCTGGAACAGCGCGCCGATCACGGGCACGTTGCCGAGCAGCGTCTGCAGCGGCTTCTGGAAGTACTGGCTGAAGATCGGCGCGAAGACCAGCAGGCCCCACATGCCGTACACGATGCTCGGGATGGCGGCGAGCAGCTCGATGGCGGTGCCGAGCGGACGGCGCAGCCACACGGGCGAGAGTTCAGTCAGGAAAAGCGCGATGCCGAAGCTCACCGGCACGGCGATGATGAGCGCAATCACCGACGTGATGATGGTGCCGTAGATGGGCACGAGCGCGCCGAATTGTTCCGCGGGAGGATCCCAGTCCTTCGTCCACAGGAAGGCGAAGCCGAACTTCTCGATCGACGGCAGCGCGCTGATGATCAGGGACACGATGATGCCGCCGAGCAGCAGCAGCGTCACGAGCGCCGCGCCTCGGGTGAGCAATGCGAAGAGAAAGTCGCCTACGGAAGACGGAGCGCGCTGCGTGGAGGCGCCCGGTGTTGCGAGGGGGCTGGTGGCTTCTGCCATGATGTCGTCTCAGCGTGAGCGCGCCGCCAGCCGTTGCCAGATCGGGACCCGGGTTTCGGAACAGGCGGCGCGGAGAATGCCGGTGTTGCGGCGCCGGGCAACGGAGCGGTCCATTGCCCGGTGTCTGCCAGGCGCTTAGATGCCGGCCTTGGCGGCCGAATCGGCGACCTTCGCCTTCCAGCCCGCGCGGATCTGCTTCAGAACGTCTTCCGGCAGCGGAATGTAGTCCAGTTCCTTGGCGGTGTTCACGCCGTTCTTGAACGACCAGTCGAAGAACTTGAGCACGTCGGCGCTTTGCGCTTCCTTGCCGGCATCCGCCTTCTGATGCACCAGCACGAACGTGGCGGCCACGATCGGCCACGAATCGGCGCCCTTCTCGTTGGTCAGGATCTGGTAGAACGACTTCGACCAGTCGGCCTTGCCGGCGGCCGCGGCGAACGTCTTGGCATCGGGCTCGACGGTCTTGCCCTCGGCGTTGGTGAGGGCCGTGTACGTCAGCTTGTTCTGCTTGGCGTAGGCCGACTCGACGTAGCCGATGGCGCCCGGCAGGCGTTGCACGAAGGCCGCGACGCCGTCGTTACCCTTGCCGCCCGTGCCCGTCGGCCAGTTGACCGTGGTGCCTTCGCCGACCTTGCTCTTCCACTCGGCGTTGACCTTCGAGAGGTAGTTCGTGAACACGAAGCTCGTGCCCGAACCGTCGGCGCGGCGAACCACGGCGATATCGGTGTCCGGCAGCTTGAGCTTCGGGTTGAGCTTGGCGATGGCCGGGTCGTTCCACTTCTTGATCTTGCCCAGGTAGATGTCGCCCAGCACTTCGCCCGACAGGACGAGCTCGCCGGCCTTCACGCCCGGCACGTTGATGACCGGCACGATGCCGCCAACGACCGTCGGGAACTGGAACAGGCCCTGCTTGGCCAGTTCTTCATCGGTCAGCGGGGCGTCCGAGCCGGCGAAATCGACCGTCTTGGCCTGAATTTGCTTGATGCCGCCCGAGGAACCGATGCCCTGATAGTTGACCTTGTTCGAGGTCGCCTTCTGATAGGCGTCGGCCCACTTCGTGTAGATGGGAGCGGCAAACGTGCTACCGGCACCGGTAATCTCGCCCGCAATCGCGCCAGCGGCGAACAGAACGCCAGCCAGGCCGGCAATCGCAGTCTTCATCAGCTTCATGGATCTCTCCGAGTTGGTGTGGTACAGCGTGTGGATGGCTCGAAGAATAGAGTTCGAATGTGACAGTAATGTGTCATTTGTGAAAGCTCACCATGCCAATGTCACGAAACCGCCCCGAAAACGTCACAGTGCATGCACGTCGGCACGGGCGCCCGGATTCGACGAAACCCTTTATTGGCGCGGCGCCCGTGGGAGTTTGGGGGGCGTGGGAGAGCGCGATTCGCCATCTTCGGCGTGAATGTCAGGCCGATGACAATGACGCGGCCGTGTCGGAATTTCCCCGACGGCGGCCGTTCGGCTGTCATAAACGGACGGAGCGGGCAGAGGCAGGAGGTGGAAGGCAGGAGGCGGAAGACAGAAGGTGCCTCCCATGCCGGGAAGGATGAGGAGGCGGGAAGTCGCGCAACCGGGCAACGGTTGGCGGTGGCGGCCGTCCGGGCGGCGGCCGCCGGAAGGAAGGCCGCCGGGAGGAAGGGCCGCCGGGAGGATGACCGCTGGAAGGAAGGCGTCTAGAAAACGGGGGGTTGAATGCGCGGCCGGCCCCGCGGACCAGGCCCTGCTACGTCAGGCGGCCGTCTTGACGATGCTGGCCAGTTGCTGCGCGAACGACGTAGTCTGTGCCTCGTCGCGCGCCTCGACCATCACGCGCAGCACCGGCTCGGTGCCCGAGGCGCGGATCAGCACGCGGCCCGTGTCGCCGAGCTTCGCCTCGATCGCCTCGCGCTGCGCCGCCAGGCGCGCGTCGGCCTGCCAGTCATAGCCGGCCGGCGTTCGCACGTTGATCATGTGCTGCGGAAACAGTCGCACGCCGTCGAGCAGTTGGGTGAGCGGCTTGTTGTCCGCACGACGGATGGCGGCGAGCACCTGCAGCGCGGAGATGATGCCGTCGCCGGTGGTGTGCTTGTCCAGGCAGAGAATGTGCCCGGAGCCTTCGGCGCCGAGCTGCCAGCCATGCTTGTGCAGTTGCTCGAGCACGTAGCGGTCGCCCACCTTGGCTCGCACGAAGGGCACGCCAAGGCTCCTGAGCGCCACTTCGACGGCCATGTTGGTCATGAGCGTGCCCACGGCGCCCGGCACGCCGCCGTTGTTCAGCCGGTCCTTGACCAGCAGATACAGCAATTCGTCGCCGTTGTAGAGGCGCCCCGCGCTGTCGACGATCTGCAGACGGTCGGCATCGCCGTCCAGTGCCACGCCCAGGTCCGCGTGATTGGCCCGCACCGCGCGCATGAGCGCGTCGGGCGACGTTGCGCCGCAGTCCTCGTTGATGTTGAAACCATTCGGCTGATTGCCGATGGCGATGACTTCCGCGCCCAGTTCGTGGAAGACGTGCGGGGCGATGTGGTACGCCGCGCCGTTCGCGCAGTCGACGACGATTTTCATGCCGCGCAGATCGAACTCGTTCGGAAACGTGCTCTTGCAGAACTCGATGTAGCGCCCGGCGGCGTCGTCGAGACGGCGCGCCTTGCCGAGCTGCTCCGAGCGCACGCAGACCATCGGGTTGTCGAGCTCGGCCTCGATGGCCAGTTCCGTCGCATCCGGCAGCTTGTTGCCGTCGGCGGAGAAGAACTTGATGCCGTTGTCCTGATACGGGTTGTGCGAGGCGCTGATCACCACGCCGGCCGCCAGGCGCAGCGCGCGGGTCAGATAGGCCACAGCCGGCGTAGGCATGGGGCCGGCCATCATGGTGTCGACGCCCGCGGCGGCAAAGCCCGCTTCGAGCGCGGCTTCGAGCATGTAACCCGAGACTCGCGTGTCCTTGCCGATCAATACCGTCGGGCGGCCCAGCGTCTGGTTGCAAGCCAGTACGCGGCCAGCCGCGTATCCCAGGCGCAGCACGAATTCCGGCGTGATCGGGCCCTGGCCGACCGTACCGCGAATTCCATCGGTACCAAAATAGCGTCGTTTCATCGTTGTTTCGTTCCCAGTTGAAGCGTCGCGAGAGACGACAATCCCTTAGCGCGCGTCCTTCTTTTTCGTCGTGTCTTGCGCCGTCAGGGGCGAAGGCCCTTGGGCGGCGCGCCGCCATTTTCGCCGCGCAGCGTCCCCGTTCGGTCCCCGCCTGACGGACTTGCTCCGTTTCGCCGTGCCGCTGGGCTCACCCGCCAGCTCACCCGGCGTTGCGCACGGCCTGCCATACCTTGAGCGCGTCGACGGTTTCGGCGACGTCATGCACGCGAACGATGGCCGCGCCCTGTTGCGCGGCGCATATCGCTGCGGCCACGCTCGCCGCGCGACGCTGCGTCGGCGTCTCGCGTCCCGTGATCTCGCCTAGCATGCGCTTGCGCGACATCCCCACGAGCAGCGGCAAACCGTCGCGCGAGAGCACCCGAAGGTGTTTGAGCAAGGCGAGATTATGCGCGAGATTCTTCCCGAAGCCGAACCCGGGATCGAGATAAAGACGCTGCGGTGCGACACCGGCCGCGAGCATTGCGTCGACGCGTCCGTCGAGAAACGCCGCGACTTCGGTCACGACGTCGGTATAGATCGGTGCGTCCTGCATCGTCTTGGGGTCGTGCAGCATGTGCATGATGCACAGCGCGGCTTCGCTGTCGCGGACCGCGTCGATGGCGCCCGGCTGCTGAAAGCCCCAAATGTCGTTGATCATGTCGGCGCCCGCGGCGAGCACGGCCCGCATCACGCCGGGCTTGTACGTGTCGACCGAGAGCGGCACGCCGCAATCGCGCAGCGCTTCGACGATCGGCACCACGCGCTCCAGCTCGGCGTCCTCAGGCAGCGCTTCGGCGCCCGGACGGGTCGATTCGCCGCCAATGTCGAGAATGTCCGCACCGTCGGCGATGAGCTGCTCCGCATGGCGCAGGGCGGCGTCGCGGGCGACGAAGCGCCCGCCATCGGAAAACGAGTCGGGGGTCACGTTCAGGATGCCCATGACGTGGACGCGGCGGGCGTCCAGCGCGAAGCGCGGGCCGAGCCGCAACGTGTCGGGCCTGACAGGGCTAGCGGGGGCGTCCGACGGCTCACCGCCGGATGGCGCCCCATCGTCGGCGACCGGGGCCGCCGGCGATAGCGATGCGGTGGTGGGCAATGGCTCTGTGGACATTCGGAAGCTCGTGGTTCGGTAAGTCGGAGTGCGGCCGGAGTGCGGCCGGGACACCAGCAGCGCCAGTGGCGCGGCCCACACGCCCGATCCATACGCGGCCTGGTCTCCGGCGTGGCTCGGTGTATGGCCCGGTGTATGGCCGTAATGTTACCGGAATCGCGCCTCGCATCGACGGCAGAAACACTCGGTAACACCGTGTTTCCTTGATTTCCGGCGCACGCTACGGTTTGCGCCGCGGGGCGCCGCGGGTCGCCGCCCTCCCCCGTCACTTCCCTCACCCATCCTTCACTCCCCCTCTGATGCTATCCCTCGCTCTATCCATCACCCGATCATCGCCCCCGCCCGTTACCCGTTACCCGCTACCCGTTACCTGCCGTTCATCTCGTCCGCCAACATGCAAAAAGGCCGGCAAATGCCGGCCTTTCTGGAGATGGCGACCGCTTAGACGGTTGCCGGGGTGCTGCTGGGCTTGAGCGGCGGATTGCCGCCCGAAGCGCCGCCGCTCGTGGGACCGCTCTTGGGCGGACGCGGCGGACGGCCTTCCATGATGTCGTTGATCTGATCGCCGTCGATCGTCTCCCACTCCATCAGGGCCTGGGTCATCGACTCGACCTTTTCGCGGTTGTCTTCCAGCAGTTTCTTGGCCAGCGCGTACTGCTCGTCCAGGATACGGCGAACTTCCGCATCGACCTTCTGCTGCGTGGCCTCCGAGACCGATTTGGCCGACATGCGGCCAAACACCGAGTCTTGCTCCGTGTCGACGTAGACCATCGGACCCAAGGCGTCCGACATGCCGTAACGGGTCACCATGTCGCGGGCGAGCTTGGTAGCGCGCTCGAAGTCGTTCGACGCACCGGTCGACATCTTGTTGATGAACACCTCTTCGGCCGCACGACCGCCAAACAGAATGGCGATCTGCGTGAGCATCGTGTCGCGATACTCGGAGTACTTGTCGTGTTCCGGCAACTGCATCGTCAGACCAAGCGCCCAGCCGCGCGGGATGATCGTGACCTTGTGCACCGGATCGGCTTCCGGCAGCAGCATGGCGACCACGGCATGGCCCGACTCGTGGTAGGCGGTGGCACGACGCTCCTCGTCGCGCATCACGGCCGACTTGCGCTCCGGCCCCATGAAAATCTTGTCCTTTGCGTCTTCGAAGTCCAGCATTTCGACGATGCGCTTGTTACGGCGCGCCGCGAACAGCGCAGCTTCGTTCACCAGGTTGGCCAGATCGGCGCCCGACATGCCAGGCGTGCCGCGGGCGATGACCGACGCGTCCACGTCGTTGGCGATCGGCACCTTGCGCAGGTGGACCTTCAGGATCTGCTCGCGGCCGCGGATGTCCGGCAGACCGACGTAGACCTGACGGTCGAAGCGGCCCGGACGCAGCAGCGCCTTGTCGAGCACGTCCGAGCGGTTGGTCGCGGCAATCACGATCACGCCCGAGTTGGCTTCGAAGCCGTCCATCTCCACGAGCATCTGGTTCAGCGTCTGTTCACGCTCGTCGTTGCCGCCGCCCATGCCAGCGCCGCGATGGCGGCCCACCGCGTCGATTTCGTCGATGAACACGATACACGGCGACTGCTTCTTCGCGTTCTCGAACATGTCGCGCACACGGGCAGCGCCCACGCCGACGAACATTTCCACGAAGTCCGAACCCGAGATGCTGAAGAACGGCACCTTGGCTTCGCCCGCAATGGCGCGCGCGAGCAGCGTCTTACCGGTTCCCGGCGGGCCGACGAGCAGCACACCGCGCGGAATGCGGCCGCCGAGTTTCTGGAACTTCTGGGGGTCTTTCAGAAAGTCGACCAGTTCGCCGACTTCGTACTTGGCTTCGTCGCAGCCGGCGACGTCGGCGAAGGTGACCGGATTGGCATTCTCGTCGATGAGGCGCGCGCGGGACTTGCCGAAGGAAAAGGCGCCGCCCTTACCCCCGCCCTGCATCTGTCGCATCATGTAGAACCAGAATCCGATGATGAGCAGCGTCGGCCCGAGGTAGTAGAGCGCGGACATGAGCACGTTCGGTTCGTCGTCGGCCTTGCCCGACACCTGAACGCCGTACTTCATGAGGTCGCCGACCATCCAGATGTCACCCGGCGACACAATGGTGTACTTCTGACCGTCGCTGGGCGTGACCTGAAGGTTGCGCCCTTGCACCACCACGTTCTTGATCTTGCCGTTCTTGGCATCGTCCATGAACTGGGAGTACGTCACGCCCTCCTGGACGTGCGGCTTGTCGAACTGTTTAAAAACAGTAAACAAGACTAGCGCGATGACTAACCACACCGCCGCTTTGGAAAACATATTATTGTTCAAAGCGTTGCTCCTTCATGAAATCGCTTCGCGCCAGGAATTCATTCTAATCCACTCGCAGGCGCACCGCCATAGTGATTCTTTACCGCCACCATAGCGCCAGTGCGCCGGTTTGACGGGCATCAAGCCGGATTTTTCAAACCCCGTCCAAGAATGAACGTTTCGGAAGATTTGTCTCGGGACGCCTTCGGCTTGCGCGGCGCCACGGTTTTGAACTGGCGTTTGAATTTTTCGACGATCTGGCTGTAGCCACTGCCGTGAAAACATTTGACCAGCAACGCTCCCTCCGGTTTCAGGTGCCGTTGCGCAAACTCGAGCGCCAGATCGCACAGATGCTCGATTCGCGCGGCGTCGGCCACTGCGACCCCTGACAAGTTGGGGGCCATGTCGGAAAGCACAAGGTCGACTTTGCGCCCCGCCACGATTTCCTCCAGCGCCTCGAGCACGCTGTCCTCGCGAAAGTCGCCCTGCAGGAAGGTCACGTCGGCGATCGGCTCCATCGGCAGGATGTCCATGGCGATGATGGTGCCGTCGATGCCGCCGTCCACGCGCTTGCCGGCCGCCAGCTTGTTGCGCACGTACTGGCTCCAGCTGCCGGGCGTGGCGCCCAGATCGACAACCACCTGTCCGGGCCTGATCAGCCGGTCCTGTTCGTCGATCTCCTTGAGTTTGTATGCGGCGCGGGCGCGATAGCCCTCGCGCTGCGCCATTTTGACGTAGGGATCGTTGATGTGGTCATGCAGCCAGGCGTGGCTGAAACGGTTTTTTGCCATAATTCTTCAAAAGCACTGCATTTTTGCAGGATAATACGCCCTTGCGCGCCTAAAATCCGCGAGCCGGCCCGGTAACTCCGGAATTCCCGGCCGCCGCCCGAGGGCGCATCCTAACTCGTTTGTCTCGTCTGTCTTCTATGCCCGCTTTGACCCTGACCCCGGCGCAACGCGCCGACTTGCGCTCCGCCGCCCATGCGCTGAATCCCGTCGTTCTGATCGGCGCCGACGGCTTGACGCCGGCGGTGCTCAAGGAAATCGACGGCGCCCTGAAGGCCCACGAACTGATCAAGGTGCGTGTATTCGGCGACGAACGCGACACGCGCGTTGCCATCTACGAAACCATTTGCGACCAGCTCGGCGCCGCGCCGGTGCAACACATCGGCAAGCTGCTCGTGCTCTACCGCCCCACCCCGGACGAAGACTCGACGCCCGTTCGTGGCAAGTCCGGCGGCACGGGCGCCACGGTCAAGGGGCGGGCGCCGCGCACGGTCACCGTCGTCAAGAGCAGCCCGCATTCGGGCCGCCGCCCCACCGTCAAGAAGGTCACGGTGGCCGGCAACCAGCGCATGACCGCGGGGGGCATCGTCAAGCGCGCCAAGAAGCGCCAGACCAGCGTGAAGCGCCAGCGCAACGACTGAAGGACGTCGTTCGCCACGTCAGTCTCCGCCGTCACCCCCGCAAAAGAACGCGCCCGGACAATGTCGGGCGCGTTTTTTCATGGACGAGGGAAATCGTGGCGCCCCACCGGGGCCTGCCCCCTCGCCCCGCGGCATTTAGCCGCGCACCGGCTGAC
Source organism: Pandoraea sp. CB10b_02 (assembly GCF_002216225.1). Taxonomy (NCBI): domain Bacteria; kingdom Pseudomonadati; phylum Pseudomonadota; class Betaproteobacteria; order Burkholderiales; family Burkholderiaceae; genus Pandoraea; species Pandoraea sp. CB10b_02. The sequence continues at coordinate 12,102 of NZ_NJGW02000027.1, read as the reverse complement.
GCCAGATGAAAACGACACCGAGCAGGCTCTGCACCAGATAGATGCCGCTCGAAATGCCGTGCAGCATGCCGAAGCGCGCCGCGAAGGCCGACTGACCGATCTCTACGCCCGCCGCTTCGGCCTGCGCGCGCAGATCCGCCATGAACGGCTGCAGGCCGAACCAGCTGACCAGCACGCAGACCACCATGGCCGCCGCCAGCCAGCGCAACACGCGGTAGCCGCGCGCCACGCCGGCGTCGCCCGAGCGCGCGATGAGCGCCGTGGCGAGCCAGACGAGCAGCGCGCCGCACACCAAACTGAGCCACGCCTGCGTGTGAAACAGCCTGCCGGCGACCGTGCCGGCGACCGTGCGAGACTCCAGAACGGCAAAGAGCGTGGGCGCGACGATATAGCCGATTGCCCACTGGCTTCCGCACCAGACGGTGGCGATCAGGCGGAACAATCGTTCCAGCCGGGGCGCGCCGCCGGACGCGTCAGACGTAGCGGACATCGATGATCTCGTACTCGCGCACGCCGCTCGGGGCCTGCACTTCGGCCACATCGCCCGCGTACTTGCCAATGAGCGCACGCGCGATCGGCGAACTCACCGAGATCTTGCCGTGCTCGAGGTCTGCTTCGTCGTCGCCGACGATCTGGTACTGCACCGTGCCGCCGCTCTCGAGGTCTTCGAGTTCGACGGTCGCGGCAAACACCACGCGGCCTTCGGCGTCGAGCGCCGCCGGATCGATGATCTGCGCCGCGGACAGTTTCGACTCGAGCTCGGCAATGCGCCCCTCGATAAAGCCCTGCTTTTCCTTGGCGGCATCGTATTCCGCGTTTTCCGACAGATCACCCTGCGCACGGGCTTCAGCAATCGCAGTGATCACGTTCGGACGTTCGACGGTCTTCAGGCGGTGCAGCTCATCCTTGAGCAGCTCGGCGCCCCGCTTGGTCAGAGGAATGGTACTCATGCGCGTTGTTCCGAAAGACAAAAAAATTGCCGCAGCAAAGCCGCATTCGCACTTTTCGCGAACGCCGCTTGACCGCGGCTGTGACACCTATATGGCGCTAGTGTAGCAGAGTTGCCGGCGCTGCCAACCGGCAGGGTCATCCGGCACCTCCGAGCCCTCGCGCCATTCACAAACGTATTTGGCGCACCTTTGCCGGATCAGTTCCCCGGCGGTGCGCCATCATGCTGCGACGTCGCCCGGCGCGGCGGACCGCCGCCGGGCTGTCGGCCCTCAGGCCGCCGGCGTTCCGGCCGGCAACTGGGCGTGCAGGCTCTGCAGGTCATAGACCTCCAGATTCTGCAGATACTTCAGACCTTCCACGGCGGCGCGGGCGCCCGAGATCGTCGTGTAGTACGTGACCTTGTGTGCCTGCGCCGACATGCGGATCGAGCGCGAATCGGCGATCGCCGTGCGCGTTTCGTCCACGGTCGTGAAGACCAGCGCGATTTCGCCGTTCTTGATCATGTCGACGATATGCGGACGGCCGTCCTTCACCTTGTTGACCACGCGCACCGGGATGCCGGCCGCCTCGATGGCGGCTGCCGTGCCGCGCGTGGCCACGATCGGGTAGCCCAGCGCGTGCAGCATGCGCGCGACTTCGACCGCGCGCGGCTTGTCGGCGTCCTTGACCGTGAGCAGCACCGTGCCCGAGGCCGGCAGACGCGAGCCCGCGGCCAGTTGCGACTTGAAAAGCGCTTCGCCGAACGTGCGGCCTACGCCCATCACCTCGCCGGTCGAGCGCATTTCCGGTCCGAGCACCGGATCGACGCCCGGGAATTTCACGAACGGGAACACCGCCTCCTTGACGCTGTAGTACGGCGGCGTCACTTCGCTCGTCACGTTCTGCGACTTGAGCGACTGGCCGACCATCGCACGCGCGGCGATCTTCGCGAGCTGGCGGCCGGTGGCCTTCGAGACATACGGTACCGTGCGCGAGGCGCGCGGATTCACTTCGAGCACGTAGATCGTGTCCACACCGTTGCCTTGCTGAATCGCGAACTGCACGTTCATCAGGCCGACCACGTTCAGGGCCTTGGCCATCGCGGCCGTCTGGCGCTTGAGTTCGGCGACCGTGTCGGCCGACAGCGAATACGGCGGCAGCGAGCAGGCCGAGTCGCCCGAGTGCACGCCTGCCTGCTCGATATGCTCCATCACGCCGCCGATATAGACGTCGTTGCCATCCGAGATACAGTCGACGTCGCACTCGATCGCGTCGTCGAGGAAGCGATCGAGCAGCACCGGGCTGTCGTTGCTCACCTTGACGGCCTCGCGCATGTAGCGCTCGAGGTCACGCGGCTCGTGCACGATCTCCATGGCGCGCCCGCCCAGCACGTAGGACGGACGCACCACCAGCGGATAGCCGATTTCGGCGGCAAGCACGAGCGCTTCGTCTTCCGTGCGCGCCGTGCGGTTCGGCGGCTGACGCAGGCCGAGGTCCTGCAGCAGCTTCTGGAAGCGCTCGCGGTCTTCGGCCGCGTCGATCATGTCCGGGCTCGTGCCGACGATGGGCACGCCGTTCGCCTCGAGATCGAGGGCGAGCTTGAGCGGCGTCTGGCCGCCGTACTGGACGATCACGCCGACCGGCTTCTCGAGGTCGACGATTTCCAGCACGTCTTCGAGCGTGACGGGCTCGAAATACAGGCGGTCCGACGTGTCATAGTCAGTCGACACGGTCTCCGGGTTGCAGTTGACCATGATGGTCTCGTACCCGTCTTCGCGCAGCGCGAGCGCGGCATGCACGCAGCAGTAGTCGAACTCGATACCCTGGCCGATACGGTTCGGGCCGCCGCCGAGCACCATGATCTTCTTCTTGTCGGTCGGCTTCGCTTCGCACTCCTGCTCGTAGGTCGAGTACATGTAAGCAGTGTTGGTCGCGAATTCGGCGGCGCAGGTATCCACGCGCTTGTAGACCGGGCGAACCTTCTGCGCGATGCGCGCACGGCGCACGGCGGTCTGATCGGTTCCCAGCAGCTTGGCCAGGCGGCGGTCCGAGAAGCCGCTCTGCTTGAGAAAGCGAAGCTCTTCGGTGCTCAGGCTCTCCAGCGTGCGCCCGGCCAGCGCCTTTTCCTTCTTGACGATGGCCTCGATCTGGGCGAGGAACCACGGATCGATGCTCGTCTCGGCGTAGACCTCGTCGAGGCTCATGCCGATGCGGAACGCGTCGCCGACGTACCAGATGCGGTCCGGGCCCGGCTCGCCGATTTCGGCCACGATCTCGTCGCGATCGGTCGACTTCTCGTCCAGGCCGTCCACGCCGACTTCGAGGCCGCGCAAGGCCTTCTGGAACGATTCCTGGAACGTGCGGCCCATGGCCATCACCTCACCGACCGACTTCATCTGCGTGGTCAGGCGGGCGTCGGCTTCGCGGAACTTCTCGAAGGCAAAGCGCGGCACCTTGGTCACCACATAGTCGATGGTCGGCTCGAACGACGCCGGCGTGGCGCCGCCCGTGATCTCGTTGCGCAATTCATCGAGCGTGTAGCCCACGGCCAGCTTGGCGGCGACCTTCGCGATCGGGAAGCCGGTGGCCTTCGAGGCGAGCGCCGACGAGCGCGACACGCGCGGGTTCATTTCGATGACGACCATGCGGCCGTCCTTCGGGTTGATCGAGAACTGGACGTTCGAGCCGCCCGTCTCCACGCCGATCTCGCGCAGCACCGCGAGCGAGGCGTTGCGCAGCAGCTGGTATTCCTTGTCGGTGAGCGTCTGGGCCGGCGCCACGGTGATCGAGTCGCCGGTGTGCACGCCCATCGGGTCGAGGTTTTCGATCGAGCAGACGATGATGCAGTTATCGGCGCGATCGCGCACGACCTCCATCTCGTATTCTTTCCAGCCGAGCAGCGACTCTTCGATGAGCAGTTCGCGCGTGGGCGAGAGGTCCAGGCCGCGCTTGCAGATCTCTTCGAACTCTTCGCGGTTGTAGGCGATGCCGCCGCCCGAGCCGCCGAGCGTGAACGACGGGCGGATCACCATCGGGTAGCCGCTGCCGCCGATTTCCGCGGCGATCTGCGCCTGCACGGCAAGCGCCTCCTCCATCGAATGGGCAATGCCCGACTTGGCCGAACCGAGACCAATCTTGGTCATTGCGTCCTTGAACTTCAGACGGTCTTCGGCCTTGTCGATGGCTTCCGGCGAGGCGCCGATCAGTTCCACCTTGTACTTGTCGAGCACACCGTGGCGATGCAGGTCGAGCGCGCAGTTGAGCGCGGTCTGGCCGCCCATCGTCGGCAGGATGGCATCCGGGCGTTCCTTGGCGATGATGCGCTCGACGACTTCCCAGGTGATCGGCTCGATGTAGGTGACATCGGCCGTATCCGGGTCGGTCATGATCGTGGCCGGGTTGCTGTTGATCAGAATGACCTTGTAGCCTTCCTCGCGCAGCGCCTTGCAGGCCTGTGCGCCCGAATAGTCGAACTCGCATGCCTGACCGATGATGATCGGGCCGGCGCCGATGATGAGGATGCTCTTGATGTCTGTGCGCTTTGGCATAACGTTCTCAACAAAAATTTAACTCAGCGTCGCGGTCGCGAGCTTCACACCGAAGCCGACGAACAGCGCGCCCACGCCGCCGGTTGCCCCGGCGCTCAACCGGCGACGTGCCCGGAAGTGCGCGGCCAGGCGGTAACCGACCAGGATCAGCGTGCTCAGATAAAGGAAACTGAAGGTCTGTACGATCGCGCCGAGCACCGCGAACGAGACGGCCGGATAGGCATAACCCGGGTCGACGAACTGGATGAAGAACGACACGCAGAACAGGATCGCCTTCGGGTTGAGCAGGCTGATGAACAGCGCCCGCCTGAAGGGGTGATCGGCGTCCACGCGCCTGGGCGGCGCGACCGGGGCGCCGGGATTGGCGCGCGCGGCCCGCAGGTTGGCCAGTGCGCCGCGCAGCATGTTCAGCCCCATCCAGCACAGATAGGCCGCCCCGAGGTACTTCACCACGAAGAACAGCGCCGGCTGCGCGTGCAACAGCGACGCCACGCCGGCGGCAGCCAGCGTCATCAGGATGGTGTCGCCGAGGAACACGCCGCATGCACCCGCGTAGCCTTGACGCACGCCGCGCTGCGCCGCGACCGCGAGCACGTAGAGCGAATTCGGCCCCGGCAGCAGGATGACGACGACAACCCCGGCCAGATAGGTCCAGAGGTCGACGATGCCGAGCGAGTGTCCAAGCATGGTGCGCGTTTCCTTGTCCGTATTGCCGTTGCGTCGGGTGTCAGGCCGGCTGCTTCGCGTCGGCCATCGACTGCACGAAGCGGTCGAACAGGTAGCCGATGTCGTGCGGGCCCGGCGAGGCTTCCGGGTGGCCCTGGAAGCAGAACGCCGGACGGTCCGTCATCTCGAAACCCTGCAGCGTGCCGTCAAACAGCGACACATGCGACACGCGCGCGTTGGCGGGCAGGCTGTCGGCGTCCACGGCGAAGCCGTGGTTCTGCGACGTGATCACGACGCGGCCCGTGGCGAGGTCCTTGACCGGATGGTTGGCGCCGTGGTGGCCGGTCTTCATCTTGAGCGTCCTCGCGCCGACGGCCAGGCCCATGATCTGGTGGCCCAGGCAGATGCCGAAGGTCGGAATGCGGCGCTCGAGAAACGTCTTCGTGGCGGCAATGGCGTAATCGCACGGCTCGGGGTCGCCGGGGCCGTTCGAGAGGAACACGCCGTCCGGGTTGAGCGCGAAGACGTCGTCGGCCGAGCTCTGGGCGGGCAGGACCGTGACCTTGCAGCCGCGCTCGGCGAGCATGCGCAGGATGTTGCGCTTGACGCCGTAGTCGAGCGCGACCACGTGGAATTTCGGATCCTTCTGCTCACCGTAGCCTTCGCCGAGGCGCCATTCCGTCTGCGTCCACGAGTACTTTTCCGTAGTCGAGACGACCTTGGCGAGGTCCATGCCGGCCAGGCCCGGAAACGACCGGGCGAGCGAGATGGCCTTCGCTTCGTCGTCGCCGGCGAGAATGCAACCGTTCTGGGCGCCCTTCTCGCGCAGGATACGGGTCAGACGGCGGGTGTCGATACCGGCGATGGCAACCACGCCTTCGTCCTTCAGGTACTGCGACAGGGTCTTGTCGGCGCGGAAGTTCGATTCGAGGATCGGCAGATCCTTGATGATCAGGCCGGCGGCATGGACTTTCGTGGCTTCGACGTCTTCACCGTTGACGCCCGTGTTACCGATGTGCGGATACGTCAGCGTGACGATCTGTTGCGCATAGCTCGGGTCGGTGAGGATTTCCTGATAGCCGGTGATGGCGGTGTTGAAAACGACTTCACCGATGGTGTGACCGGCAGCGCCAATGGCGTACCCACGAAAGACCGTGCCGTCAGCGAGCGCGAGAATGGCGGGTGGGAATGACGGCAGCACGGGAAACTCCTGAAGGGTTCACCCCGGCTGCCAGCCTCATCGTCCGCTAGCGATGACATCAGCGCGGGCACCGGAATTGCGCGGAATATGCGCACAGCGGATGCTCGGGCTGCGGACGAGATGTCGGGCGGGTAGGCGCTAGGGTGAGGGTTAAATGACTAAAACCTTCAAAGTATAGCGCAAATCCCGATCTTCTCAAAGCTGAACGTGTGGGGCACCAGTACGCTCTGCGTTCTCACGAGGGGGGAGGCTGCCGGCGGACGAATACGCAGAGGGGATAGGGAAGTGAATGCCCGCCCGCTGTGCCGCCAGCACGATATGGCGCTCCATTGCACTGCCTGCGGCGGCGCCGTCGCGCCGGCGCAGGGCCTCGAGAATCTCCAGATGTTCATGATAGGTGGAAAGCACGAGTTCGCGCTGGTAGAACGGCAGGCGCTGGCTCTCCATGACGATGTCCGTGCTGCCGCGCAGGATGTCGGCGATCGCGCCGTTGCCGGCCAGTCCGACGATGCGCAGGTGGAAGGCGAAATCGAGCTGGGCGGCGGTGTCGACATCGCCGTCGATGAGCGCGGACCTCATCGTTTCGACGTTATCCGTGAGCCACTCGATCTCCTCGTGGCTGGCGGCGTGGGCGGCCAGACGGGCGGCGAAGCCTTCGAGGGCGTAGCGCAGCTGGTAGGTGTCGGCAAGCGAGATCTGGTCGGCGAAGCGCCAGGCCACGCCGACGCGCGCCGAGGCATCGTTCACGTACACGCCCTTGCCCGGGCGGATTGCGACCATGCCGAGCGCTTCGAGCGTCGATAGCGCTTCGCGCAGCGAGGCGCGGCTGATGGCCAGTTCTTCGGCGAGCTGGCGCTGCGAGGGCAGCATGGCGCCAGCCGGGTAGACCTGGCGTTCGATGCGCTCGCGAATGGTCGCGACGGCAGCGTCGGTGACGGCATGCGCCGAGTGCTTCATGAGGCCTCACTGGAATTGCGGGATACGTATGGCGCATTGTACGACGCCAAATCCCCTCACGCGCCCCGACCTTCCTGCGTCGGGAGAGCCGCCCCGGCCATCGCCGCGCTGGCCTTCCCGCGCGGCCGGCGCGCCGCACGTTGCGCCGCACCGCCGGGGCCGCAATGGCGCGCCTGCCGGTTCACTCCCGCCGGCGCGCCGCCCCTCATTGCGTCTCATTGCGTCTCATTGGGTCTCATGCATCTCACTGCACCTCGCTGCACTTCACGACACCTCGCGGCACTTCGCTCGACTTCACCGGACGTCGCCGCTGCGCGCGGGGCGGCCCGCGGCGGCCACGCGATGGGCGTGGTGGTCCGGATGTTCGCCGAGCAGCCGGCGCACCACGCCGTTGGTCCAGCCGAAGCCGTCCTGCAGCGGATATTCGCCCCCGCCCCCGCCGCTGGCGCACATTGCATCGCTCGTATGTAGCGAATACTTCTCCACGAGCTTGCTCTCGCGGGCGTAGAGCGCGCCGACCGTCGAGAGCCAGCGCTGGGCGATGTCGCTGGCGAGCGCGCCTTGCCCATACCTGCGCAGGCCCCGAATGGCGATCCACTGCAGCGGCGCCCAGCCGTTGGGCGGGTCCCATTGCTGGAGGCTCGACCTTTGCGTCGTGCGCAAGCCGCCCGCCGCCACCATGAACCCGGCTATCGTGCGCGCCGAGCGGCGCGCCTGTTCGGCCGAGGCCAGGCCGACGAAGAGCGGCGCGGCCATGGCGGCCGACAGGGCCGGGCGTTGCTCGCCGCGCTGCCAGTCGTAGTCGACGAAAGCGCCCGGATCGTCGCGCCAGAGGTAGCGCGTCATGGCGTCCCGGCGCGCCTGCGCCCGTCGCGCGAACGCCTGGGCGGCGCCAGCGTCGCCGCCGGCGCCGCTGAGCCGGGCGATGTGAACTTCGGTGGCATACAGGAAGCTGTTCAGGTCGACGGGCAGAATGGCGGTCGTGCGAATCGAGGACAGATCCTTCTCATCGTCAAGCCAGCGCGAGCTGAAGTCCCAGCCCGACTCGGCGCCCGCGCGCAGGTCGCGGTAGACCTCGCCAGCGGCACGTTTGGGGGCGTGGCTGGCGGTATTGACGTCTTCGAGATAGCCCTCCTCGCGCGGCGTATCGCGCTCGTCCCAGTAGCGATTGAGCAGGGCGCCGTCCGGCAGCCTGACCAGATGGGCGTGCGCCTGTCCCGGGGCCAGCGCGTCCTCGCCTTCCATCCAATATTGGTATTCGCGCACCAGATGCGGCAGATAGCGCAGCGCACGCGCCACCCCGTGCGACTCGAACAGTTCCACCATCAGGCCGTACACCGGGGGTTGCGAACGGCTCAGGTAGTAGGTGCGGGTGCCGTTCGGAATGTGACCGTAGGTGTCGATCAGGAACGAGAAATTGTCGGCCATGTTCACGAGCAGATCGTGACGTCCGCTATGCGCGAGGCCGAGCATCGTGAAGTACGAATCCCAGTAATAGAGCTCCTGGAAGCGGCCGCCGGGCACGACATAGGGCTGTGGCAGCGGCAGAAGCGAGCTTTGCGCCGGATGCGCGCGCGGCAGCCGCGTGAGCACGTCCCAGAGCCCGTCGATGTGCTCGACCAGCCCCTGCCCGGGGATCGACACATAGTGGCTGGGCGGGGTGCGCTCCAGCGTGAAATGCGCCGCCACGAAGCGCGAAAGATCGAAGCCGGGCTGCGCCGCCTCCTCGCGGTAGCGGCGCAGCACTTCCTGCGGCGCGCGCGTGGGCACACAGTCCACGAACGTCTTGCTGTCCGGAAAGACGCGCTGCTTCTGGACCGCAACGAACAGTTCCTGATAACGCTCGGCGGGTGAGAGCACGTCCGAGGGGGCTGAGTGGGCGACGTCCGGCGTCATGCCGCCGGCGGCGAGCGTGCGCTGTGCGGCCTGCGTCATCGTCATTGCTCCGCGTAGTTCCAGAGCAGCCCCCCGTCGACGAACAGCGTAGTGCCAGTCACGTAGCTGGCTTCGGGCGATGCGAGAAACAGCACCGCGTTGGCGACTTCGCCGGGCTCGGCGAGGCGTCCGAGAGGAATATTGGCGAGGAGCGCTTCGCGTTGCGCCTTGTTGCCGAGCAGTTGCTGGTTGATCGCCGTGCCGACGGCGCCGGGCGCGACGTTGTTGACCGTGATGCCGAGGGGCGCGAGCTCGATGGCGAGGTTGCGCATCATCATCTTCATGCCGCCCTTGCTGGCGCAGTAGCTCGTGAAGTGCGGAAACGGCAGTTCCTCGTGAACGGAGCTGACGTTGATGATGCGCCCGCCGCGTTCCGTGTCTCGCAGATGGCGCACGAACGCCTGCGTGAGAAAAAACGCGCCTTTGAGATTGACGTTCATCACGAGGTCGTAATCCGCTTCGGTGACGTCGACAAACGGGGCGCGTCTTTCCACGCCGGCATTGTTGACGAGCACGTCGACGCGGCCCATCTTCGCGACTGCCCGCTCGACAATGGCACGGTCGCATTGCGCGTTGCCGACGTCCCCGGCGATCACGCAGCCGTCGCTCCCGGCGGTGCGCACGGCTTCGAGCGTCTGCTGCGCCATGGCGCTGTCCTGGCGATCTTCCACCACGATACGCGCGCCTTGCTGGGCGAGGCGAATGGCAATGGCGCGGCCGATGCCTTGCGCGCTGCCGGTCACCAGCACAACCGTGTCTTTCATTCGCATGGCGCCTCCTGTCGATACGTGCCGAAGGACCGTCACGCACGCGAGGCGGGCGCGGCGGATGCAAATGCGACCCCGGCGCGCAAACCGAAGTTCCGGCGCAACGCGACATGAACGACACCGGTTCCATGACCGGAACCGCATCTCCGGCCCGAAGACGGCATTCCGCCGACGGCCATTTGATGACCCCGTTTGAGCCCCCTCTGCGCCCCCTCTGCGCCCCCTCTGCGCCCCCTCTGCGCCCCCTCTGCGCCCCCTCTGCGGCCCATCTACGGCCCCATCCGCGCCCCATTCGACGCCCCCACTTGACGCCCCACTTGCGGCCCGTCTGCGTCCAATTCCTAGGGAATCCCCTCAGAAGACGCGCCTTGACCCCACCATATTGGCTTTCTAATATTGCCCATAACACCACTGGTCAGACCGGTATGACTTGTTGAAGCAGCCGGAAGTGCAAGGGTGTTGGCGATGTGTTGTTCGAGAAGCCGCCGTACAGAAATCAGCCCCCGAGCGTTGTCCGTCGGACGTAGAGAACGTAGAGATTGCGCAATGCAAGAGAGCGATTGCGCAGGCAGAGGAGACAAACCATGCCCAAGCTGTTCCGTTCGTTGTTTGGCCGAGTCGTCCTAGCGTTGATAGTGGGTGTGGCGCTCGGCATTTGGTTTCCGCAGTTGGCAGAGTCGTTGCGTCCGTTGGGCGATGGCTTCCTGAAGTTGATCAAGATGGTGATTGGCCCGATCGTGTTCTGCGTGGTGGTGAGCGGAATGGCGAGTGCGGGCGATTTGCGCAAGGTGGGCCGCGTGGGTGTGAAGGCCGTCGTGTATTTCGAGATCATCACCACCTTTGCGCTCGTCATTGGCGCGGTATTGGCGTGGGTCACGCGTCCTGGCGAGGGCATGAACATTGACGTTCGCGGCCTCGACCCGAGCGCGATGGCGGCGTACACCGAGAACGCGAAGAGCTTGAAGGATACGGCGGGATTCTTGCTGAAGATCATTCCGAACACCGTGACCGACGCCTTTGCCAAGGGCGACATACTGCAGATTCTCGTGTTCTCCGTGATGTTCGGGTGTGCGTTGGCGGCCATCGGCGAGCGTGGCCGGCCCGTAGCCCGGTTCATCGAAGACCTGAGCCATGTCTTTTTTCGCGTGATGGCGTTCATCATCCGGCTCGCGCCGTTGGGCGTGCTGGGTGCGGTGGCGTTCACCACGGGCAAATACGGCGCGGCGTCGCTCAAGCAATTGGGTTTGCTCGTGCTCGTGTTCTACCTGAGCTGCTTCGTCTTCGTGACCGTGGTGCTCGGCGGGGTGTTGCGCCTGGCGGGCTTCAACATCTTCAAGTTCATCAAGTACTTCCGTGAAGAGCTGTCCATCGTATTGGGCACGGCCTCGTCCGACGCCGTCTTGCCGGCGGTGATGCGCAAGCTCGAATGGCTGGGCATCAGGAAGTCGACGGTCGGTCTGGTGGTGCCCACGGGTTACTCCTTCAACCTCGACGGCTTCTCCATCTACCTGACCCTGGCGGTCATCTTCATTGCACAGGCGACGAACACGCCGCTGTCCACGCACGACCTGATCCTCGTGGTGCTCGTGTCCTTGCTCACGTCCAAGGGCGCGCATGGCATTCCGGGTTCGGCGATCGTGATCCTGGCGGCGACGCTGGCGGCCATTCCGGCGATTCCCGTCATCGGCCTGGTGTTGATCCTGCCGGTAGACTGGTTCGTGGGCATTGCCCGGGCGATTACCAACTTGCTGGGCAACTGCGTGGCGACGCTGGTCGTTGCCGCGTGGGAAAAAGACGTCGACTTTGCGAGGGCGCACAACGTCCTCGACGGCGCCCTGCCCTACGAGCCGATTGCCGTTGCGCACGAAGACGGCGTCGAGACTTCCACGCCGGCCAATGCGACGCTCACGCGTTGAGCACGCCGTGCGAATTGGCATGAACGACTGAAACAACCTTCGGCCGGCGCGGCGCGTCGGCATCCTTATCTGGAGTCAAGAACCACATGGCCCTCGCCCCGCAAGATCCGAACGCACCGGAATTCGTGCGCCGTTACGTCAATCTGGCCGATCCGCGTCTGGGCGCGCAGGCGCTGCAGGCC
>NZ_NJGW02000026.1:40464-47775 GCF_002216225.1 Pandoraea sp. CB10b_02 | reverse complement strand
ATGGTGCGTCTGCTTCGGCAGATAAGCTTTAAATTTATTGAGGCTCACATAGTAAAAGGTAAGTTAAGCAATTAACTTGTCAGCCTACTTTGAGAGCGACCGGTTGGTCACACAACCGAAAACAGTAACAGGTTTGAACTGAAGAGTTTGATCCTGGCTCAGATTGAACGCTGGCGGCATGCCTTACACATGCAAGTCGAACGGCAGCACGGGTGCTTGCACCTGGTGGCGAGTGGCGAACGGGTGAGTAATACATCGGAACGTACCTTGTAGTGGGGGATAGCTCGGCGAAAGCCGGATTAATACCGCATACGCTCTGAGGAGGAAAGCGGGGGACCTTCGGGCCTCGCGCTATAAGAGCGGCCGATGTCAGATTAGCTAGTTGGTGGGGTAAAGGCCTACCAAGGCGACGATCTGTAGCTGGTCTGAGAGGACGACCAGCCACACTGGGACTGAGACACGGCCCAGACTCCTACGGGAGGCAGCAGTGGGGAATTTTGGACAATGGGCGCAAGCCTGATCCAGCAATGCCGCGTGTGTGAAGAAGGCCTTCGGGTTGTAAAGCACTTTTGTCCGGAAAGAAATCCTCTGGGTTAATACCTCGGGGGGATGACGGTACCGGAAGAATAAGCACCGGCTAACTACGTGCCAGCAGCCGCGGTAATACGTAGGGTGCGAGCGTTAATCGGAATTACTGGGCGTAAAGCGTGCGCAGGCGGTTTTGTAAGACGGATGTGAAATCCCCGGGCTTAACCTGGGAACTGCATTCGTGACTGCAAGGCTAGAGTATGGCAGAGGGGGGTAGAATTCCACGTGTAGCAGTGAAATGCGTAGAGATGTGGAGGAATACCGATGGCGAAGGCAGCCCCCTGGGCCAATACTGACGCTCATGCACGAAAGCGTGGGGAGCAAACAGGATTAGATACCCTGGTAGTCCACGCCCTAAACGATGTCAACTAGTTGTTGGGGATTCATTTCCTTAGTAACGTAGCTAACGCGTGAAGTTGACCGCCTGGGGAGTACGGTCGCAAGATTAAAACTCAAAGGAATTGACGGGGACCCGCACAAGCGGTGGATGATGTGGATTAATTCGATGCAACGCGAAAAACCTTACCTACCCTTGACATGTACGGAATCCTGCTGAGAGGTGGGAGTGCTCGAAAGAGAGCCGTAACACAGGTGCTGCATGGCTGTCGTCAGCTCGTGTCGTGAGATGTTGGGTTAAGTCCCGCAACGAGCGCAACCCTTGTCCTTAGTTGCTACGCAAGAGCACTCTAAGGAGACTGCCGGTGACAAACCGGAGGAAGGTGGGGATGACGTCAAGTCCTCATGGCCCTTATGGGTAGGGCTTCACACGTCATACAATGGTCGGTACAGAGGGCTGCCAAACCGCGAGGTGGAGCTAACCCCAGAAAACCGATCGTAGTCCGGATCGCAGTCTGCAACTCGACTGCGTGAAGCTGGAATCGCTAGTAATCGCGGATCAGCATGTCGCGGTGAATACGTTCCCGGGTCTTGTACACACCGCCCGTCACACCATGGGAGTGGGTTTTGCCAGAAGTAGGTAGCCTAACCGCAAGGAGGGCGCTTACCACGGCAGGATTCATGACTGGGGTGAAGTCGTAACAAGGTAGCCGTAGGGGAACCTGCGGCTGGATCACCTCCTTTCTAGAGCATGCACTGGAAGTTGAGTGTTCACGCTTATCGGTTGTTGACTGCGTAGATCTAAGTCGGGTCTGTAGCTCAGGTGGTTAGAGCACCGTCTTGATAAGGCGGGGGTCGAAGGTTCAAGTCCTTCCAGACCCACCAACTCTTTCCACCGATGTCCGGTTGAAAGAAATCTGGCTGAGGCAAGGCACAAGAAGCCGTGGCATACCTGGGTATGCGAGGGGTTTTTTGTCAGGCTGCATCAGACTGATTCGGGGGGCATAGCTCAGCTGGGAGAGCACCTGCTTTGCAAGCAGGGGGTCGTCGGTTCGATCCCGTCTGCCTCCACCAATTTCTTGGATCGCATCGATGTCAGTCAAAAGCTTTTACGTCTGCAGTAAATCCCCAAGTGATTTTGCGTGAATGTTTTTGAATGACAGCAATGTCATGCAGTATTTGTTCTTTAACAATTTGGAAGAAGAAGTAGTACAACGGAAGCGCGTTAGAGATGGCGCGTGGAAATTGTACGGGTTGTGATTGTATCAACCAGTATTTAAGTGATCGAAAGATGACTTGGAATACGGCACAACGCGAAAACTCAACCTATATCGGGAAGACATTCTCGTTATAGGGTCAAGCGAATAAGTGCATGTGGTGGATGCCTTGGCGATTACAGGCGATGAAGGACGCGATAGCCTGCGAAAAGTTGTGGGGAGCTGGCAAATAAGCATTGATCCACAAATGTCCGAATGGGGAAACCCGGCCCTTTGGGTCATCCTAGACTGAATCCATAGGTCTAGCGAAGCGAACGCGGCGAACTGAAACATCTAAGTAGCTGCAGGAAAAGAAATCAACCGAGATTCCCAAAGTAGTGGCGAGCGAAATGGGATCAGCCTTCAAGATTTAGCACCGGTGTTATCAGAACGGAATGGAAAGTCCGGCCATAGTGGGTGATAGCCCCGTATGAGAAAACCCTGGTGTGGAACTAAGCTTGAGAAAAGTAGGGCGGGACACGTGAAATCCTGTCTGAAGATGGGGGGACCATCCTCCAAGGCTAAATACTCGTAATCGACCGATAGTGAACCAGTACCGTGAGGGAAAGGCGAAAAGAACCCCGGGAGGGGAGTGAAATAGATCCTGAAACCGCATGCATACAAACAGTCGGAGCCTCGTAAGGGGTGACGGCGTACCTTTTGTATAATGGGTCAGCGACTTACATTCAGTGGCGAGCTTAACCGAATAGGGAAGGCGTAGCGAAAGCGAGTCCGAATAGGGCGTTCAGTCGCTGGGTGTAGACCCGAAACCAAGTGATCTATCCATGGCCAGGTTGAAGGTGCGGTAACACGTACTGGAGGACCGAACCCACTAACGTTGAAAAGTTAGGGGATGAGCTGTGGATAGGGGTGAAAGGCTAAACAAACTTGGAAATAGCTGGTTCTCTCCGAAAACTATTTAGGTAGTGCCTCGTGTATCACCTTCGGGGGTAGAGCACTGTCATGGTTGAGGGGTCCATTGCGGATTACCTCGCCATAGCAAACTCCGAATACCGAAGAGTGCAATCACGGGAGACAGACATCGGGTGCTAACGTCCGGTGTCAAGAGGGAAACAACCCAGACCGCCAGCTAAGGTCCCTAAATATTGCTAAGTGGGAAACGAAGTGGGAAGGCTAAAACAGTCAGGAGGTTGGCTTAGAAGCAGCCACCCTTTAAAGAAAGCGTAATAGCTCACTGATCGAGTCGTCCTGCGCGGAAGATGTAACGGGGCTAAGCAATATACCGAAGCTGCGGATGCGAGCTTGCTCGCATGGTAGGAGAGCGTTCTGTAAGCCTGTGAAGGTGACTTGTAAAGGTTGCTGGAGGTATCAGAAGTGCGAATGCTGACATGAGTAGCGATAAAGGGGGTGAAAGGCCCCCTCGCCGTAAGCCCAAGGTTTCCTACGCAACGTTCATCGGCGTAGGGTGAGTCGGCCCCTAAGGCGAGGCAGAGATGCGTAGCTGATGGGAAGCAGGTTAATATTCCTGCACCGTCGTATGATGCGATGGGGGGACGGATCGCGGAAGGTTGTCCGGGTGTTGGAAGTCCCGGTCCCTGCAGTGGAGAAGGCACTTAGGCAAATCCGGGTGCGTAATTCAAGGCTGTGGGGCGAGCGAACTTGTTTCGCGAAGCAATTGGAAGTGGTTCCAAGAAAAGCCTCTAAGCTTCAGTCATACGAGACCGTACCGCAAACCGACACAGGTGGGCGAGATGAGTATTCTAAGGCGCTTGAGAGAACTCGGGAGAAGGAACTCGGCAAATTGGTACCGTAACTTCGGGATAAGGTACGCCCTTGTAGCTTGACTGGCCTGCGCCAGAAGGGTGAAGGGGTTGCAATAAACTGGTGGCTGCGACTGTTTAATAAAAACACAGCACTCTGCAAACACGAAAGTGGACGTATAGGGTGTGACGCCTGCCCGGTGCCGGAAGATTAAATGATGGGGTGCAAGCTCTTGATTGAAGTCCCGGTAAACGGCGGCCGTAACTATAACGGTCCTAAGGTAGCGAAATTCCTTGTCGGGTAAGTTCCGACCTGCACGAATGGCGTAACGATGGCCACACTGTCTCCTCCCGAGACTCAGCGAAGTTGAAGTGTTTGTGATGATGCAATCTACCCGCGGCTAGACGGAAAGACCCCATGAACCTTTACTGTAGCTTTGCATTGGACTTTGAACCGGTCTGTGTAGGATAGGTGGGAGGCTTTGAAGCAGGAACGCTAGTTTCTGTGGAGCCGTCCTTGAAATACCACCCTGGCTTGTTTGAGGTTCTAACCTAGGTCCGTAATCCGGATCGGGGACAGTGCATGGTAGGCAGTTTGACTGGGGCGGTCTCCTCCCAAAGTGTAACGGAGGAGTACGAAGGTACGCTAGGTACGGTCGGAAATCGTGCTGATAGTGCAATGGCAAAAGCGTGCTTAACTGCGAGACTGACAAGTCGAGCAGGTGCGAAAGCAGGTCATAGTGATCCGGTGGTTCTGTATGGAAGGGCCATCGCTCAACGGATAAAAGGTACTCTGGGGATAACAGGCTGATACCGCCCAAGAGTTCATATCGACGGCGGTGTTTGGCACCTCGATGTCGGCTCATCTCATCCTGGGGCTGTAGCCGGTCCCAAGGGTATGGCTGTTCGCCATTTAAAGAGGTACGTGAGCTGGGTTTAAAACGTCGTGAGACAGTTTGGTCCCTATCTGCCGTGGGCGTTGGAAGTTTGAAGGGGGCTGCTCCTAGTACGAGAGGACCGGAGTGGACGAACCTCTGGTGTACCGGTTGTCACGCCAGTGGCATCGCCGGGTAGCTATGTTCGGAAGAGATAACCGCTGAAAGCATCTAAGCGGGAAACTCGCCTTAAGATGAGACTTCCCTGGGAACTCGATTCCCCTTAAGGGTCGTTCAAGACCAGGACGTTGATAGGTCAGGTGTGGAAGCGCAGTAATGCGTTAAGCTAACTGATACTAATTGCCCGTGAGGCTTGATCCTATAACCAGTGTGTTTTCCTGGTGTGAGTATCGCAATCTGTGCCGATACCAATCACAACCCAAGGTTGTACTACGCTTCTTCCGAATTGGTTTCGCTGACCCCGTCAGCGGAACATACAAGTTATGCCTGATGACCATAGCGAGTTGGAACCACCCCTTCCCATCCCGAACAGGACCGTGAAACGACTCCACGCCGATGATAGTGCGGATTCCCGTGTGAAAGTAGGTAATCGTCAGGCTCCCCTTAAAAACCCCTTGCCAGGCGCCTGGCAAGGGGTTTTTGCTTTGCAGGCGCGCTTGAGTGTTGCTTTTGCCTGCCTCCGAAAATGAAGCCTCGGTATGCATGGATGGCCCCATGCCGGCACGGGCGCAATGCGCTGGGGGGGGGGCGTCAAGGCCATGCCGACGCGGACAGGGAGCGCTTTTTGTACGTTGGCCTTCGGTCAATCCATGCTCGGGAGGGCGCTCGGCAGGGGGGCGGGGTTGCAGACGCCGCTGCAGCGCAGCGAAATACCCAAAGTTCCGGTAGCGAGCACTTATTCGCGTCCTCGATTGACTGCATGGAACCGGCCAGATTTGTGCCATTACGCCACCGCAACTCGTTCTGTCGCCGAACCTGTCAGAAACGGGAGCCTTCATTGGCATCGACTTCGTCCGTTAATATGCCGTGGACCCCATCTCGACCCGGCGCTCGAAGACGTTTGCGCAGCTCAACTCAATACGAAATGAACCAGATGTATTCCTCGGGGCTTAAGTTACCTCCAGTCATTGTCATCTCCCTTGTCGACAGTCACGATCGTCGAGCCCATATGACAGAGCAGATGGCGAGGGCGGGCGTGCCCTTTCGATTCTTCGACGCCAAGCGTATTCGCGAATATCCGCCGACCTATGACGCGCAAACGCGCCTCCGAATTTACGGCAACCACCTGACGCTTGGCGAAGTTGGGTGCTACGACAGCCACTATCAGATCTGGCAAGCACTTGTCCGGTCCGACGACGACATCTGGTGTGTCCTCGAGGATGACATCGAACTGATGGCCGACTTCGCACCACGCCTGGCATCGGCGCTCGAGGTCACCGTGCCGTGGGGCATCCTGCGGCTCAAGAGCGAAGGCTCCGCCGGTAGTTGGCGAGTCGGCGAGTTGCCGGGCGGTGGTGCGCTCTGCGACCATCGCAAGCAGCCGGGAGGAACGCAGGGATATCTCATTCGCCGCGATGCGGCGCTCGCCCTGCTCGAATACGGCAAGCGGATGATTCACCCGGTCGACGATATGCTCAACCGCAATTGGGAGCACGGCGTTCGTATGATTTCCATGGTGCCGAAGATCGTCGATCACAGAGATGACCAACTTGGCACGACGATCGACGGCCGCCGCAAGGCGAAACGTTCCATCGTTCAGAAGCTGCGCCGCGAATTCCACATGGGGCGGGACAGTCTGAACAGCCATCTGGATGCGTGGCGCCGTCGCAGACTCGGGCACCATGCCTGAGCGACGCGACGCCCGGCGCTCCGCCTCCCCTGTTATCCCGATTTCCAAGAAAATCAAAGACTTGCTTCGCGGATGAGAGTTCGGCGCCATGTCTGGCACAGAATCTGCGTATTTAATGCAGGGAAGGTGTTGACAAGGCGAGGGGACATCTCCATAATTGCAAATTCTCTGCGGAGGGGTGCCCGAGTGGCTAAAGGGGGCAGACTGTAAATCTGTTGGCTTACGCCTACGTTGGTTCGAATCCAACCTCCTCCACCAGAATGCGGAAGTAATGAGCGCCGAAAACCCGGTTTTCGGCGCTTGTTACCAAGAAGCGAGAGTCGGAATCCAAGCGGGTGTAGCTCAATGGTAGAGCAGAAGCCTTCCAAGCTTATGACGAGGGTTCGATTCCCTTCACCCGCTCCAGGTGACGCGCAGACGCAGTAGAAGCAATGGATTCGCCCATGTGGCTCAGTGGTAGAGCACTCCCTTGGTAAGGGAGAGGTCGGCAGTTCGATCCTGCCCATGGGCACCACAAGATAGTGTGAAGCGCGGCAATCAACATGCCGAGCAACCTCGGCAAAAGATAACCCCGTTAGGAGTCGGAAATGGCAAAGGAAAAATTCGAGCGGACCAAGCCGCACGTGAACGTTGGCACCATCGGTCACGTTGACCATGGCAAGACC
>NZ_NJGW02000026.1:0-40454 GCF_002216225.1 Pandoraea sp. CB10b_02 | reverse complement strand
CTGCGCAGATGGACGGCGCCATCCTGGTTTGCTCGGCCGCTGACGGCCCGATGCCGCAAACGCGCGAGCACATTCTGCTGGCCCGTCAGGTTGGCGTGCCGTACATCATCGTGTTCCTGAACAAGTGCGACATGGTGGATGACGCCGAGCTGCTCGAGCTCGTGGAGATGGAAGTTCGCGAACTGCTGTCGAAGTACGACTTCCCGGGCGACGACCTGCCGATCATCAAGGGCTCGGCCAAGCTGGCGCTCGAGGGCGACAAGGGCGAGCTGGGCGAAGCCGCGATCATGGCGCTGGCCGAAGCGCTGGACACGTACATCCCGACGCCGGAGCGCGCCGTTGACAAGCCGTTCCTGATGCCGGTCGAAGACGTGTTCTCGATCTCGGGCCGCGGTACGGTGGTGACGGGTCGCGTGGAGTCGGGCGTGATCAAGGTTGGCGAGGAAATCGAAATCGTCGGTATCACGCCGACGGTGAAGACGACCTGCACGGGCGTTGAAATGTTCCGCAAGCTGCTCGACCAGGGCCAGGCGGGCGACAACGTGGGTATCCTGCTGCGCGGCACGAAGCGCGAAGAAGTTCAGCGTGGTCAGGTTCTGGCCAAGCCGGGCTCGATCACGCCGCACACGGAATTCACGGGCGAAGTGTACGTGCTGTCGAAGGACGAAGGCGGTCGTCACACGCCGTTCTTCAACAACTACCGTCCGCAGTTCTACTTCCGCACGACGGACGTGACCGGCTCGATCACGCTGCCGGAAGGCAAGGAAATGGTCATGCCGGGCGACAACGTGTCGATCACGGTCAAGCTGATCGCCCCGATCGCCATGTCGGAAGGCCTGCGCTTCGCAATTCGCGAAGGCGGTCGTACCGTCGGCGCCGGCGTCGTGGCCAAGATCATCGCTTAAGCCGGTACCTTAACGGTCCGCGCTTACGGGGTCAGCTTTTGGCGGCTGGCCCCACTGCTGTTTTAGGGGTATAGCTCAACTGGCAGAGCGTCGGTCTCCAAAACCGAAGGTTGGGGGTTCGATTCCCTCTGCCCCTGCCAAACAACTGTCTGCAAGCTGGAAATGGCGAATTCTCCCGTAGAAACTGTACGTACGACTGGCGACAAGCTGCTGCTGGCTCTGGCCGGGCTGCTCGTGATTGCCGGCGTCGTGGCGTTCTACGCGCTGGAGCAACAGGCGCTGTACGTGCGTGTTGCCGCTATCGTCGTCGTCCTGGCCGTCGCGGCAGGTGTTGCATTGGCATCGCAAACCGGCAAAGGCTTCCTGGCTTTTGCCAAGGATGCGTATCGGGAAGTGGGTAAGGTCGTTTGGCCGACCCGTAAAGAGGCCGCTCAAACGACGGCGATCGTCTTCGCGTTCGTCATCATCATGGCGCTGTATCTGTGGATCAGCGACAAGACGATCGAATGGGCGGTTTTCTCTTTGATTCTTGGCTGGAAGTGATATGTCTGATACCGGGGCTGCACCGAGTAAGAAGCGCTGGTACGTCGTTCAAGCGTATTCCGGCATGGAAAAGAGTGCGGTCAAGGCGCTGCGAGAGCGCATTGCCCGTGCAGGTATGGAAGACTACTTCGGTCAGATCCTCGTTCCGACCGAAGAAGTCGTGGAAATCAAGGGTGGCCACAAGTCGGTCACCGAACGTCGTTTCTATCCCGGCTATGTGCTGTGCGAGATGGAGATGACGGATGAGACCTGGCACCTGGTGAAGAACACTTCCAAGGTGACCGGTTTTGTCGGCGGCACGGGCAATCGTCCGCAGCCGATCCGTCAGGCGGAAGTCGACAAGATCATGTCTCAGATGAAGGATGGGGTGGAGAAACCCCGTCCCAAGACGTTGTTCGAGGTAGGCGAGCTGGTACGAGTCAAGGATGGTCCTTTCACGGACTTCAACGGCTCGGTGGAAGAAGTGAACTACGAAAAGTCCCGCCTCCGTGTTTCCGTCACCATTTTCGGACGGGCGACTCCGGTGGAACTGGAGTTCGGACAAGTCGAAAAGATCTAAGAATAAAATGCGCCGGCGCGACGTCCGGCGCGTTTTTGCGTTGGTGACAACCGTCGCCGAGGAGCGTCAGTAGCCCGTTTTGGGTGAACGCGCGCTATGACTCAACCCCGAATATGCGCCACATATTCGTTCCGGAGTAAACCATGGCAAAGAAAATCATCGGCTTTATCAAGCTGCAGATTCCTGCAGGTAAAGCCAACCCGTCGCCGCCCGTGGGCCCTGCCCTGGGTCAACGCGGCCTGAACATCATGGAGTTCTGCAAGGCGTTCAACGCGCAGACGCAGAGCCTCGAGCCGGGCCTTCCGATCCCGGTGGTGATCACCGCATTTGCGGACAAGAGCTTCACGTTCGTCCTGAAGACCCCGCCGGCAACGGTGCTGATCAAGAAGGCTGCCAACCTGCAAAAGGGTTCGAGCAAGCCGCACACCGACAAGGTGGGCAAGATCACCCGCGCACAAGCGGAAGAAATCGCGAAGACCAAGATGCCTGACCTTACCGCCTCCGATCTGGATGCCGCGGTTCGCACCATCGCTGGCAGCGCACGTTCGATGGGCATCACGGTGGAGGGTCTGTAATGGCTAAGATCTCGAAGCGTCAACAAGCACTGGCCGCCAAGGTCGACCGCAACAAGCTGTACCCGGTCGGCGACGCTCTGGCCCTGGTCAAGGAATGCGCAAGCGCCAAGTTCGACGAGTCGATCGACGTCGCCGTGCAACTGGGCGTGGATGCGAAGAAGTCGGACCAGGTGGTTCGTGGTTCGGTCGTTCTGCCGGCCGGTACCGGCAAGTCGGTTCGCGTGGCCGTTTTCGCCCAGGGCGAGAAGGCCGAGCAAGCCAAGGCCGCAGGCGCCGAAATCGTGGGTATGGAAGACCTCGCCGAGCAGATCAAGGCTGGCAACATGGACTTCGACATCGTGATCGCTTCGCCGGACACGATGCGTATCGTCGGTACGCTGGGCCAGATCCTCGGCCCGCGTGGCTTGATGCCGAACCCGAAGGTGGGCACGGTGACGCCGGACGTCGCTACGGCAGTGAAGAACGCCAAGGCAGGTCAGGTGCAGTTCCGCGTCGACAAGGCCGGTATCATCCACGCGACCATCGGTCGCGCGTCGTTCGAGCCGAGCGCGCTGCAGCAGAACCTGTCGGCACTGCTCGACGCCCTGACGAAGGCCAAGCCGGCTTCGAGCAAGGGTGTCTACCTGCGCAAGATCGCTCTGTCGAGCACGATGGGCGTGGGCGTGCGCGTGGACCAGGCCAGCCTGGGCGCCTAAGCGACACCGCATCGCAATGTATCGCAATCGCCGGGTGATGGCGTCCCCGGCGATGGCCGAGATCCTCGAGATCGACAGCCGGTAGCAAAAGACTTTGGGCGGAAGCGGTTTCTTCGGAAATCGCTTCCGGTTATCAAAGACCGTTGGCGGGAATGGGCATTCACTGACACTCCCTTAATACGCCAGCCAACGCAGATGGCGAACCCGAACAAGTTATGCAGTCACTTCGCCGCCCCCGGGCAACCGGGCGCGGGGATAGAAACTCCAGACATGTCGGCGAGCCGTTAGTGGAACGGCATCACCATGAGGTGATGTCAATTTTGGAGGTTAACCGTGGCACTTAATCTTGATGATAAGAAAGCCGTCGTGGCAGAAGTATCGGCGCAAGTCGCCGCCGCTTCGACCATCGTTGTGGCTGAATATCGCGGAATCACGGTTGGCGATCTGACGAAGCTTCGCGCCAATGCGCGTCAGCAAGGCGTCTACCTGCGCGTTCTGAAGAACACGCTGGCTCGCCGTGCGGTGGAAAACACCCCGTTTGCTGACCTGGCTGAGCAGATGACCGGTCCTCTGATCTACGGTATCTCGACGGATCCCGTAGCCGCTGCGAAAGTCCTGAACGACTTTTCGAAGGGCAACGACAAGTTGATCTTGAAGGCCGGCTCGTACGACGGCAAGGTGATGGACAAGGCGGGCGTGCAAGCGCTGGCCTCGATCCCGAGCCGCGACGAACTGCTCGCGAAGTTGCTGGGTGTCATGCAAGCGCCGGTTTCCGGCTTTGCTCGCGTCCTGGCTGCCGTGGCAGAGAAGAAGCAAGCGGAAGCTGCTTGATTCTCGCTTCGGTTACACGATCGCTGACTTCGGTCCGAACACAATCTAGGAGTTTTACAAATGGCAATCACGAAAGACGAAATCATCGAAGCCGTAGGCGCGATGTCGGTTATGGAACTGAACGACCTGGTCAAGGCGTTCGAAGAGAAGTTCGGCGTGTCGGCAGCTGCCCTGGCAGTGGCTGGCCCGGCGGGTGCTGGCGGCGGTGCCGCTGCTGCTGAAGAGCAGACCGAATTCAACGTCATCCTGGCGGAAGTCGGTGCAAACAAGGTCGGCGTCATCAAGGCCGTGCGCGAAATCACCGGCCTGGGCCTGAAGGAAGCCAAGGACCTGGTCGATGGCGCTCCGAAGGCTGTCAAGGAAGGCGTCGACAAGGCTGCCGCCGACGAAGCCAAGAAGAAGCTGGAAGAAGCCGGCGCCAAGGTCGAAGTCAAGTAATTCGACTCTGCGCGTAGGGAAGGCTGGCGACGAAATGTCGTCAGCCTTTTTGTGCTTTCTGGAGATGCAAATCCCGAAATTGGGATGTTGAATTCGAAAGCCGGTGTCGACGAACACCAAGTGATTGAAAGTAAAGCGTTTTCGCAAAAGTGCCCGTGAGCGGCGCCGTTTCAAACGGACGTCTCACACGAGCGCGGCGCAAAGCGCGCGGTGCGCGACGCACCGCGGAAAGACCGAAGAGGCCAAAGAAAAAATCGCGGCGCGACGCGCGCCTGGCGGTTTTCTCTTTGTCTTCTGAAGCGACTGCAGAAGGCAAGTTTGGTCGGGCGACGGGCAACACAGGCATCCGTCGCCGTCAGCCAGCGGTTGGTAGCGGCCAACCACCAAGCTCGTTGCTCCGCGGCAAGCCCGCCGCGGGGGACGTCTGGTCTCAGTCGATGAACACCCGTTGACGATGCCTGCCGTCGTCGTCAGCGTAGTGATTCGGAGATCGTAATGCACTATTCCTTCACCGAGAAGAAACGCATTCGCAAGAGTTTTGCGAAGCGTCCGACCGTGCACAAGGTGCCGTTTTTGCTGGCCACCCAGCTCGCCTCGTACACATCGTTCTTGCAGGCCGACGTGCCTGCATCGGAGCGGAAGCCGGAGGGTCTGCAAGCAGCCTTTTCCTCCATTTTCCCGATCGTTTCTCACAACGGGTTCGCACGCCTGGAGTTCGTCAGCTATGTGCTGGGCACTCCCGCGTTCGATGTCAAGGAATGCCAACAGCGCGGCCTGACCTTCTGCTCGGCCCTGCGCGCCAAGGTTCGTCTGGTGATTCTCGACAAGGAATCGCCGAACAAGCCGGTGGTGAAGGAAGTCAAGGAACAGGAAGTGTACATGGGCGAAATTCCGCTCATGACCTCCACGGGTTCCTTCGTCATCAATGGCACGGAACGTGTCATCGTCTCGCAGCTGCACCGCTCGCCGGGCGTGTTTTTCGAACACGACAAGGGCAAGACGCACAGCTCGGGCAAACTGCTGTTCTCCGCGCGTATCATCCCCTACCGCGGTTCGTGGCTCGACTTCGAATTCGACCCGAAGGACATCCTGTATTTCCGCGTCGACCGCCGTCGCAAGATGCCGGTCACGATTCTGCTCAAGGCCATCGGTCTCACGCCGGAACAGATCCTCGCGAACTTCTTCGTGTTCGACAACTTCAAGCTGATGCCGGAAGGCGCACAGATGGAGTTCGTGCCGGAGCGTCTGCGCGGTGAAGTCGCGCGCTTCGACATCACGGATCGCGAAGGCAAGGTCATCGTCCAGAAGGACAAGCGCGTCAACGCCAAGCACATCCGCGACCTGGAGAACGCCAACACCAAGTTCATCTCGGTGCCGGAAGACTACCTGCTCGGCCGCGTGCTCGCGAAGAACGTGATCGACGGCGACACCGGCGAAGTGATCGCCAACGCCAACGACGAAATCACCGAAAGCGTGCTGGCGAAGCTGCGCGAGTCGGGCGTGTCGGACATCCAGACGCTGTACACGAACGATCTGGACCAGGGTTCGTACATCTCGGCCACGCTGCGCATCGACGAGACCGCCGACCAGACGGCCGCGCGCATCGCGATCTACCGCATGATGCGCCCGGGCGAGCCGCCGACCGAAGACGCGGTCGAGGCCCTGTTCAATCGTCTGTTCTACAGCGAAGAAGCCTACGACCTGTCGAAGGTGGGTCGTATGAAGTTCAACCGTCGTGTGGGCCGTGACGAAGTGGTCGGGCCGATGACGCTGACGGACGACGACATTCTCGCGACGATCAAGATCCTGGTGGATCTGCGCAATGGTCGCGGCGAAGTCGACGACATCGATCACCTGGGCAACCGCCGCGTGCGTTGCGTGGGCGAGCTGGCCGAGAACCAGTTCCGCGCCGGTCTCGTGCGCGTCGAGCGCGCCGTGAAGGAACGTCTGGGTCAGGCCGAGTCGGAAAACCTGATGCCGCACGACCTGATCAACAGCAAGCCGATCTCGTCGGCCATTCGCGAGTTCTTCGGTTCGTCGCAGCTCTCGCAGTTCATGGACCAGACCAACCCGCTGTCCGAAATCACGCACAAGCGTCGCGTGTCGGCACTGGGCCCGGGCGGTCTCACGCGCGAGCGTGCGGGCTTCGAAGTGCGCGACGTGCACCCGACCCACTACGGTCGCGTGTGCCCGATCGAAACGCCGGAAGGCCCGAACATCGGCCTGATCAACTCGCTGGCGCTGTACGCCCGCCTGAACGAATACGGCTTCCTCGAGACGCCGTACCGCAAGGTGGTGGACGGCAAGGTCACCGACCAGATCGACTATCTGTCGGCCATTGAAGAAGGCCGCTACGTGATCGCGCAGGCGAACGCGTCGATCGGCGAGCACGGCGAGCTGACCGACGAACTCGTGTCGGCGCGCGAAGCGGGCGAAACGCTGATGGTCACGCCGGACCGCATCCAGTACATGGACGTGGCGCCGTCGCAGATCGTCTCGGTCGCCGCCTCGCTGATCCCGTTCCTCGAGCACGATGACGCGAACCGCGCATTGATGGGCTCGAACATGCAGCGCCAGGCCGTGCCGTGCCTGCGCCCGGAAAAGGCGGTCGTGGGTACGGGTATCGAACGTACCGTGGCGGTCGACTCGGGTACGACGGTGCAAGCGTTCCGTGGCGGTGTGGTCGATTACGTCGACGCCGGCCGTGTGGTCATTCGCGTGAACGACGACGAGGCCGTGGCCGGTGAAGTCGGCGTGGACATCTACAACCTGATCAAGTACACGCGTTCGAACCAGAACACCAACATCAACCAGCGCCCGATCGTGGAAGTGGGCGACAAGGTGGCGCGCGGCGATGTGATCGCCGACGGCGCGTCGACCGATCTGGGCGAGCTGGCGCTGGGTCAGAACATGCTGATCGCGTTCATGCCGTGGAACGGCTACAACTTCGAGGACTCGATCCTGATCTCGGAGCGTGTCGTGGCGGAAGACCGTTACACGTCGATCCACATCGAAGAGCTCAACGTGGTCGCGCGCGACACGAAGCTCGGACCCGAGGAAATCACGCGCGACATCTCGAACCTGGCCGAAGTGCAGCTGAGCCGTCTGGACGAGTCGGGCATCGTGTACATCGGTGCGGAAGTCGAGGCCGGCGACGTGCTCGTGGGCAAGGTCACGCCGAAGGGCGAAACCCAGCTCACGCCGGAAGAGAAGCTGCTGCGCGCGATCTTCGGCGAGAAGGCGTCGGACGTGAAGGACACCTCGCTGCGCGTGCCCTCGGGCATGAGCGGCACCGTGATCGACGTGCAGGTGTTCACGCGCGAAGGCATCCAGCGCGACAAGCGCGCCCAGCAGATCATCGACGATGAGCTCAAGGGCTATCGCCTGGACCTGAACGACCAGCTGCGTATCGTGGAAGGCGACGCGTTCCAGCGTCTGGAGCGCTTCCTGGTGGGCAAGACCGCGAACGGCGGTCCGAAGAAGCTCGCCAAGGGCACCAAGATCACCAAGGAATACCTGGCCGATCTGGACCGCTACCACTGGTTCGACATCCGTCTGGCCGACGACGAAGGCGCGCAACAGCTCGAGCAGATCAAGGAGTCGATCGAGCAGAAGCGTCACCAGTTCGACCTGGCGTTCGAAGAGAAGCGCAAGAAGCTCACGCAAGGCGACGAACTGCCGCCGGGCGTGCTCAAGATGGTGAAGGTGTACCTGGCGGTCAAGCGTCGTCTGCAGCCTGGCGACAAGATGGCCGGCCGTCACGGTAACAAGGGCGTGGTCTCGAAGATCGTGCCGATCGAGGATATGCCGTACATGGCCGATGGCCGTCCGGCCGACATCGTGCTCAACCCGCTCGGCGTGCCGTCGCGGATGAACGTGGGTCAGATTCTCGAATCGCACCTCGGCTGGGCGGCGAAGGGTCTGGGCTGGCGCATCGGCGAAATGCTGCAGGCGCACACCAAGGTCCAGGAAATTCGCAAGTTCCTGACGAAGATCTACAACGAGAGCGGTCAGCACGAAGACATCGACAGCCTGACGGACGACGAAGTGATGACCCTGGCGCGCAACCTGCAGAACGGCGTGCCGTTCGCAACGCCGGTGTTCGACGGTGCGCACGAGGACGAAATCCGCCGCATGCTGGATCTGGCCTTCCCGGACGAGATCGCCAAGGAACTCGGCATGACCCCGTCGAAGAACCAGGTCACGCTGTTCGACGGCCGTACCGGCGAAGCCTTCGAGCGTCCGGTCACGTGCGGCTTCATGCACATGCTCAAGCTGCACCACCTGGTCGACGACAAGATGCACGCGCGCTCGACCGGTCCGTACTCGCTGGTGACGCAACAGCCGCTGGGCGGCAAGGCCCAGTTCGGTGGTCAGCGCTTCGGTGAAATGGAAGTGTGGGCGCTGGAAGCATACGGCGCCTCGTATGTGCTGCAGGAAATGCTGACTGTGAAGTCGGATGACGTGACGGGCCGCACGAAGGTGTACGAGAACCTCGTCAAGGGCGATCACGTGATCGATGCCGGCATGCCGGAGTCGTTCAACGTGCTGGTCAAGGAAATCCGTTCGCTCGGTATCGATATCGACCTGGAGCGCGGTTAATCGCGTTCAGGCAACAGGAGAAAGCAATGAAAGCTTTGCTCGATCTATTCAAGCAAGTCCAACAGGACGAACAGTTCGACGCGATCAAGATCGGTCTGGCCTCGCCGGACAAGATCCGCTCGTGGTCGTTCGGCGAAGTGAAGAAGCCGGAGACGATCAACTACCGGACTTTCAAGCCCGAGCGTGACGGCCTGTTCTGCGCAAAGATCTTCGGTCCGATCAAGGACTACGAATGCCTTTGCGGCAAGTACAAGCGCCTCAAGCACCGTGGCGTGATCTGCGAGAAGTGCGGCGTGGAAGTCACGCTGGCGAAGGTGCGTCGCGAGCGCATGGGCCACATCGAGCTGGCCTCGCCGGTCGCGCACATCTGGTTCCTTAAGTCGCTGCCGTCGCGTCTGGGCATGGTGCTCGACATGACGTTGCGCGACATCGAGCGCGTGCTGTACTTCGAAGCGTATGTGGTCCTCGATCCGGGCATGACGCCGCTCAAGCGCTGCCAGATCATGACCGAGGAGGATTACTACAACAAGGTCGAGGAATACGGCGACGAATTCCGTGCCGAGATGGGCGCGGAAGGCGTGCGCGAGCTGCTGCGCTCGATCGACATCGATCAGCAGGTCGAGCATCTGCGCGCCGAGCTGCAGGCCACGGGCTCGGAAGCGAAGATCAAGAAGTACGCCAAGCGCCTGAAGGTGCTCGAGGCGTTCCAGCGCTCGGGCATCAAGCCCGAGTGGATGGTGCTCGAAGTGCTGCCGGTGCTGCCGCCCGAGCTGCGCCCGCTGGTGCCGCTCGACGGTGGCCGCTTCGCGACCTCGGACCTGAACGATCTGTATCGCCGCGTCATCAACCGCAACAACCGTCTGAAGCGTCTGCTCGAGCTCAAGGCCCCGGACATCATCGTGCGCAACGAAAAGCGCATGCTGCAGGAATCGGTGGACTCGCTGCTCGACAACGGCCGCCGCGGCAAGGCGATGACCGGCGCGAACAAGCGCCCGCTCAAGTCGCTGGCCGACATGATCAAGGGCAAGAGCGGTCGCTTCCGTCAGAACCTGCTCGGCAAGCGCGTCGACTACTCGGGCCGTTCGGTGATTACCGTGGGCCCGACGCTCAAGCTGCACCAGTGCGGTCTGCCCAAGCTGATGGCGCTCGAACTCTTCAAGCCGTTCATCTTCCACAAGCTGGAAGTGATGGGCGTGGCCACGACCATCAAGGCCGCGAAGAAGGAAGTCGAGAACCAGACGCCGGTGGTGTGGGACATCCTCGAAGAGGTGATCCGCGAGCACCCGATCATGCTCAACCGCGCGCCGACGCTGCACCGCCTGGGGATTCAGGCGTTCGAGCCGGTGCTGATCGAAGGCAAGGCGATCCAGCTCCACCCGCTGGTTTGCGCGGCGTTCAACGCCGACTTCGACGGTGACCAGATGGCCGTTCACGTGCCGCTGTCGCTCGAAGCGCAGATGGAAGCGCGTACCCTGATGCTGGCCTCGAACAACGTGTTGTTCCCGGCCAACGGCGATCCGTCGATCGTGCCGTCGCAGGATATCGTGCTGGGTCTGTACTACGCGACCCGCGACAAGATCAACGGCCGCGGCGAAGGCCTGTCGTTCGTCGACGTCTCGGAAGTGCTGCGCGCTTACGACAACAAGGAAGTCGAACTGGCTTCGCGCGTGAACGTGCGTATCACGGAGTACACGGTCGATCCGGAAACGGGCGAGAAGACGCCGAAGGTCACGCTGTACCCGACCACCGTCGGCCGCGCAATCCTGTCGGAGATCCTGCCGCCGGGCCTGCCGTTCTCGGTGCTCAACAAGTCGCTCAAGAAGAAGGAAATCTCGAAGCTGATCAACACGGCGTTCCGCCGCTGCGGCCTGCGCGAGACGGTGATCTTCGTCGACAAGCTGATGCAGTCGGGTTTCCGTCTGGCCACGCGCGCCGGCATCTCCATCTGCGTCGACGACATGCTCGTGCCGACGAAGAAGGAAGAGCTGATCGCCGAAGCGTCGAAGAAGGTCAAGGAATACGACCGTCAGTACATGTCGGGCCTGGTCACGGCGCAAGAGCGTTACAACAACGTCGTGGACATCTGGGGCGCTACTGGTGACGCCGTGGGCAAGGCGATGATGGAGCAGCTCTCGAAGGAGAAGACGGTCGACCGCGACGGCAACGCCGTGGATCAGGAGTCGTTCAACTCGATTTACATGATGGCCGACTCCGGCGCTCGCGGCTCGAGCGCCCAGATTCGCCAGCTCGCCGGTATGCGCGGCCTGATGGCCAAGCCGGACGGCTCGATCATCGAGACGCCGATTACCGCGAACTTCCGCGAAGGCCTGAACGTGCTGCAGTACTTCATCTCGACCCACGGGGCACGTAAGGGTCTGGCCGATACGGCACTGAAGACGGCAAACTCCGGTTACCTGACGCGTCGTCTGGTCGACGTGACGCAGGATCTGGTCGTGGTCGAGGACGATTGCGGCACGAGCAACGGCGTGGCAATGAAGGCGCTGGTCGAGGGCGGTGAAGTGGTCGAAGCCCTGCGTGACCGTATCCTCGGCCGTGTGGCCGTGGCCGACATCGTGAACCCGGAAACGCAAGAGACGGTGTTCGAAGCGGGCACGCTGCTCGACGAAGATGTCGTGGAGATGATCGAGTCGCTCGGTATCGACGAAGTGCGCGTGCGCACGCCGCTCACCTGCGACACGCGCTATGGTCTGTGCGCAGCCTGCTATGGCCGCGACCTGGGCCGCGGCACGCGCGTGAACGTCGGCGAGGCGGTCGGCGTGATCGCTGCGCAGTCGATCGGTGAGCCGGGCACGCAGCTGACCATGCGCACGTTCCACATCGGTGGCGCGGCGTCGCGTGCGGCGGTGGCCTCGTCGATCGAAGCCAAGTCGAACGGTACGGTTCGCTTCACGTCGACCATGCGCTACGTGACGAACGGCAAGGGCGAACAGGTCGTGATTTCGCGTTCGGGCGAAATCCTGATCACGGACGACCATGGCCGCGAGCGCGAGCGTCACAAGGTGCCCTACGGCGCCACGCTGCTGCAGCTCGACGGCGCGCAGGTCAAGGCCGGCGCCCAGCTCGGTACGTGGGATCCGCTCACGCGCCCGATCATTACCGAGCACGGCGGTATCGCCAAGTTCGAGAACGTCGAGGAAGGCGTGACGGTGGCCAAGCAGATCGACGATGTGACGGGTCTGTCCACGCTGGTCGTGATCGATCCGAAGCGTCGTGGTCCGGCGTCGAAGAACGTGCGTCCGCAGGTCAAGCTGCTCGACGAGAACGGTCAGGAAGTGAAGATTCCGGGCACCGACCACGCCGTGACGATCGGCTTCCAGGTGGGCGCGCTGATCACCGTGAAGGACGGTCAGCACGTACCGGTGGGTGAAGTGCTCGCACGTATCCCGACCGAATCGCAGAAGACCCGCGACATTACGGGGGGTCTGCCGCGCGTGGCCGAACTGTTCGAAGCGCGTGCTCCGAAGGACGCCGGCATTCTGGCCGAAGTCACGGGTACCACGTCGTTCGGCAAGGACACGAAGGGCAAGCAGCGTCTGGTCATTACCGATCTGGACGGCAATCAGCACGAATTCCTGATTCCGAAGGAAAAGCAGGTGCTGGTGCACGACGGTCAGGTGGTGAACAAGGGCGAAATGATCGTGGACGGCCCGGCCGACCCGCACGACATCCTGCGTCTGCAGGGTATCGAGGCGCTGGCGCGTTACATCGTCGACGAAGTGCAGGACGTGTATCGCCTGCAGGGTGTGAAGATCAACGACAAGCACATCGAGGTGATCGTTCGCCAGATGCTGCGTCGTGTGCAGATCGTCGATCCGGGCGATACGCGCTTCATCACCGGCGAGCAGGTCGAACGTTCGGAAATGCTCGACGAGAACGACGCGATGATCGCGCAGGACAAGCGTCCGGCGACCTACGAGAACGTGTTGCTGGGTATCACGAAGGCGTCGCTGTCGACGGATTCGTTCATCTCGGCCGCATCGTTCCAGGAAACGACGCGCGTGCTGACCGAAGCCGCGATCATGGGCAAGAAGGACGACCTGCGTGGCCTGAAGGAAAACGTCATCGTCGGCCGTCTCATCCCGGCAGGTACGGGTCTGGCGTATCACAAGGCCCGCAAGGCCCGCGAGACGTCGGATCGCGAGCGTCACGACCAGATCGCGCTGGAAGAGGCGTTTGCTCCGATGCCGAACTCGGTGGAGCAGCCTACGGCCGAGTGATGACGCAGTAATGGCGAAGTAACAGGCAAGGCGGCGCTGGCGAATGCGGGCGCCGCCGCCCTGAGACCGAAGTCGTTGCCAACAGGAAAATCGGCACCCTTTGCGGGGTGCCGATTTTTTTTTGCCCGCTTTTTTTTCCGATTCCTGCCGGGTTACCGCCGGGCTGCTGCCAGGTGGTTGCCGCGTTCGGGCTCGGCGCCGGGCGCCCGCTCAGAAGCCGAAGTGCCCCTGTACGTAGACCATGCGCGGCGCGCCGACCATGCGGCCCGCGTTGCTGTCCACGTTACGCGTGTAGTAGCGCTTGTCGAACACGTTGTTCAGACCGACGGTGACGTCGGCTTTCTTGTAGCCGGGGATTCGGTACATTGCCTGCAAGTTCCAGATTCGGAAGCCCGGCACCTTGCCGTTGCTGCCGTCTGCCGACTCCGCTTCCGTATTCGCCAGATCCGAGTACTGCGAGCTCTGGTGCGTGGTCGAGACGTTGAACGTCCACTGGCCGATCTCGTAGCGTGCGCCCAGCGTATCGGTGAAGCGCGAGTAGAACGGCACGTCGAGGCCCGACGTCGCTCCCGACTTCTGGATCGCGCGCACGTAAGTGAAGTTGGCGTACAGGTTCAGGCCGCGCAGCGCGCTGTCCTGATCGAACGTATAGTCGACGGCGGTTTCGATGCCGTCGTGGTTCGTCGCCCCAATGTTCTGGAAGGTCGCCGGGCTGCTGCCGGGCACCTGCAGGATCTGGTTGTCGAACTTCATCTTGAACGCGGTGAGTTCGGCCTTCCAGCGCTTGTCCGTCCAGCGCGTGCCGATCTCGTAAGTGCGCGCGAGTTCGGGCTCGAGCGGGTTGGCGGCCGACATCGAGTTGAGCTGCGTGTTCTGCACCGGGTCGAACGAGGTGCTGTAGTCGGCGAAGAGCGTCCAGGCGTCGTTGACCAGATACGACAGATTGACCGACGGCAGCGCCTTGTTGTTGTCGGTGCGATAGGTGGCGTTCGTCGCGTTGTCCACGCGCTGCGAGCTGATCATCTCGTAGCGCACGCCGGGCGTGAGGCGCCAGTTGCCCCACGCGATGCGATCGTCGATGTAGAACGCGTTCGCGCTGGTGAAGTTGTTGAACGTCTGCGTGGCCGTGTTGCGGCCGGTGGCCAGCGTGGTCGTCCAGCTATTGTCGTCGCCGCGCTCGTGAACGTAGCGGTAGCCCACGGTCACGTCATGCGCGCTCGGGCCGGCAAAGAGGCGCTGCGTGAAGCGCGGCTCGAAGCCGAAGGTCTGATAATTGCGCGGTTGATGCGTCGTCGCGGTGAAGGCCGAATTGACCAGCGTGCTTTGACGATAGCTCTCGTTGTAGAACGTGCGCACCTCGAACTCCTGCGTCTCGGAGATCGTGTTTAGGTAGCCGAAGTCGAGCCCGGTGCGATTGCCGCTCCAGTAGTCGTTCGGGCGCGTGTTCTGAAACGGGTCCGCGTTGAATTGCGCGACGGTGAGGCCGCCCGGCGTTTTCGACTTCACGTCGTAGTAGGACACCTTGCCGTACACCATCTGATCGGGCGTGATTTCGTAGCGGAACTTCAGCGCGAGGTCCTGTACGTGCTCGTCGCTGCCCTTGCGCCAGTCGCGACCCACCATGCCGGAATACAGCAGCGCGAGCCCCAGGCCGTTGTCCATCTGCGTGCCGAGGAACAGGCCGTATTGCGTATTGGCTCCGCCGCCGGCGGTGTAGACGTTCTCGCGCACCGTTGCATCGGCACTCAGGCCCGGCGCGTTGGGGATCGAGCGCGTCTTGAAGTTGATCACGCCGCCCACGTTCTGCGGACCGTAGCGCACCGCGCCGCCGCTGCGCACCACGTCGATGCTCTCGATGTTGAACAGGCTGATCGGCGCGAATGACAACTGCGGCTGCCCGTAGGGCGCCACGGCCATCGGAATGCCGTCGAGCAGCACCGTCGAGCGCGGCGTGAAGCGGCCCGTGAGGCCGCGCACGCCGATGTTGAGCGAAATCGCGCTGCCGGCGGTGCTGGAGTTGTCGGTCGCCTGCACACCCGGGATGCGGCGCATGACGTCGCCGATGCTCGTGGCGCCCGACTCCTCGATCTGCTGCTTCTTCACGACCGTGCGCGCGCCGGGAAAAGTCTTCGCGCTGTTCTCGAGGCCGGTGCCGAGCCAGTCGCCGGACACGTTCACGGCGCCGAGTTCTACTTCTGCCCTGGCTTCGTCGGCCGCGCGGGTCGACGGTGCGGGCGTCGCCTGCTGCGCGTGGGCGGCGCCCAGCGTCGTCATGAGCAGCGCGGCGGCGCATGCCGTGGTGCGCGGCAGCCGGTGGCGCGCGGTGAGCTGGGTGGCGAGGGTGCTGGGGAAAACGGGCGAGTCAGGGGACGCGGGCGTGCGGCGAATGTCGGACGGCTTCATCGGGTTGGCGAATCTTCGAGGCTGAGAATAGAAATCGGGGCAGGGAACCGGACAAGAACCGGACAGGAACCGGACAGGAACCGGAACAAGAATCCGGACAGCCGCCAGCAAACAGACAGCGTGGCGGCAGGCCGTTCGTTGCGCGTAATGCGTTGTAATGAAACGCAGCGGATTATAAATGCAAATCACTCTCATTTTTGATGGGGCGCGTCGACTGCGAATCGTTATTTCGCTGCCACGCGCACGTCCACGCGGAAGATCGCCGACATAGCGCGACGTTGGACGGCAAAGCAACGCAAAGATCAGGAAATGCGAGAAGAACCAGGAGTGCCGGCGCGTGGGGCCCGCGTTCAACGCTCGGTTGAGAGCGTCGCGGGCCCGCAACACCCGTAGCCGGCCGGCGGGACGCGATCCGTGCGAAGCGCGGCGCCGATTATCCAGTTTTGCTTATCAATCGCCCAAAATCGATTGATTGTCCGCGGGCGGGCCGGCCGTAAAAATGGAGGGCATCGACAGAAGAACGGTTCGCCCGCGGGCGACCTTACGGAGACCACGCGATGCTCGAGCCCTCGGTACATCAGGCCCTCGCGCGCGAACTGCACGAAGCCGAGCGCAGCCGCACGCCGGTCATGCAGTTTTCCCGCCGCTACCCCGACATGACCCTCGCGGACAGCTACGCGATCGCGCAGGCGTGGCTGGCGCTCAAGTATGCGCAGGGGCGCCGCATGATCGGCCACAAGATCGGGCTGACGTCGCGCGCCATGCAGGTGGCGGCACAGATCACCGAGCCGGACCACGGCACGCTGCTCGACGACATGCTCGTGACCGACGGCGCCACGCTCGAGGCGTCGCGTTTCATCGTGCCGCGTCTGGAAGTGGAGCTGGCGTTCATCCTTGCCAAGCCGCTCAAGGGGCCGGGCGTGACGCTCTTCGACGTGCTCGACGCCACCGCATGGGTCACGCCCGCGCTGGAGCTCATCGATGGTCGCATCGAGCTGTTCGACCGCGACACGAAGGCGCCGCGCAAGGTGTTCGACACGGTTGCCGACAATGCGGCGAACGCGGCCGTGGTTCTGGGCGGGCGTCCCGTGAAGCCGGACGCCATCGATCTGCGCTGGACCGGCGCGCTGCTCTATCGCAATGGTGTCATCGAAGAGACCGGGCTGAGCGCGGCCGTGCTGGGACACCCCGGCAACGGGATCGCCTGGCTCGCGAACAAACTGAGCGCGTTCGACGAAGGGCTGCAGGCCGGCGAGATCGTGCTGGCCGGGTCGTTCACGCGTCCGGTCGCCTGTGCGGCCGGCGACGTTTTCCATGCGGACTACGGTGCGCTGGGCGCCATTGGCGTGCGCTTTGCCTGACGGCCGCGCCATCGCGCACCGGCCGCCGCCCAAGAAACGCGCGGGCGCCTACCGCGCGCCGCGTATCGGAGATGGAAGCCAACTCATGAAAACGCCCCCGAACCTCTTCAAGCAGGCGCTCGCTCGCGGCGAACGCCAGATCGGCCTGTGGCTGGGTCTCGCCTCGCCCTACGCCGCCGAGCTTTGCGCCGGCAGCGGCTTCGACTGGCTGGTGATCGACGGCGAGCACGCACCCAACGATCTGCGCACGATGCTTGCCACCCTGCAGGCCGTGGCGCCTTATCCGACGCACCCCGTCGTGCGACTGCCGCATGGCGACGCCGCGCTCGTCAAGCAGGTGCTCGAGATCGGCGCGACGACGCTGCTCGTGCCGATGGTCGAATCGGCCGCGATGGCGCGCGACCTCGCGAGCGCCACCCGATACCCGCCGCGGGGCACGCGTGGCGTGGGCAGCGGGCTGGCGCGTTCGTCGCGATGGAATCGTTACGAGGACTATCTGCACGCGGCGAATGAGACGACGTGCCTGCTCGTGCAGGTCGAGACGGCCGATGCGCTCGCGCAGGTCGACGAGATCGCCGCCGTCGATGGCGTCGACGGCGTCTTCATCGGGCCGGCGGATCTGGCGGCGTCGATGGGCTATCTCGGTCAGGCCACGCATCCGGCCGTGCGCAACGCAATCGAGGACGGCATCGGCCGCATCCGCCGTGCCGGCAAGGCTGCCGGCATCCTGTGCGTGGACGAGACGCTCGCCCATGGCTATGTCGATGCCGGCGTGAGCTTCATCGCGGTGGGCATCGACACGACGTTGCTGGCGAATGCGACGCGCTCACTTGCCGCGAAGTTCGCGACCGTCCGGGGCGCCGCCGAAGCGCCGCGCAATGTCTCGCGGTGAGCCGGCTGGCGGGCTCGCTTGGCACCACCTTGCACCCACCTTGCGCCCACCGTGCGCCCACCTTGCGCCCGTCTCCCACTGCGCACACGTCGAGCGCGCTGAACGCTCCCTTTCCCCAATCCTTTCCCCTGCTCCCGAGACAAGGCATGAGCTCCCCCAATCTTGAAGTCGCCGGCGTATCGGTCTCGCCCGATCATTACATCAACGGCGAACGCGTGGCGTCGGACGCCACGTTCGAATGCGTCTGCCCGATCGACCAGACGCGCCTGGGCGATATCGCGAGCGGCAGCGCGGCGCACGTCGACGCCGCCGTGGGCGCGGCCGCGGGCGCGTTTCCCGCGTGGGCGGCGCTGGGCCCGGCGGCGCGCCAGCCGTACCTGCAGCGCTTCGCCGATGCCATCGGCCGCCACGCCGAGGCGTTCGCCACGCTCGAGAGTCACGACGCGGGCGTGCTGCGCTCGCGCATGGCGCATGGCGTGGTGCCGCGCGCGGTGCAAAACATCGCATGGTTTGCCGAACGTGCGCTCACGCTGCAGGACCGCGTGATCGAGACGCCGCAGGCGCGGCACGTCGTGCGGCACGATCCCGCGGGCGTGGTGGCGGTGATCACGCCGTGGAACTCGCCGCTGATGCTCGCCACGTGGAAGATCGGCCCGGCGCTCGCCTCGGGCAACACGGTCGTGCTCAAGGCGCCGGAGTGGGCGCCGCTCACGTCGTCCCTGCTCGCCGATTGCGCGCACGAAGCGGGCTTGCCGCCGGGCGTCTTCAACCTGCTGCAAGGCGCGGGCGCGCAGACCGGCGCGGCGCTCGTGAGCGACGCGCGCCTCGCCCGCATCTCGTTTACCGGCTCGGTCGGCACCGCGAAGTGGATCGCGCGGACGGCGGCGGCCAATCTCGTGCCATGCAGTCTGGAGCTTGGCGGCAAGTCGGCGTTCATCGTGCTCGCCGACGCGGATCTCGACGCCGCTGCCGCGACCGCTGCGCTGATGTATCGCAACGCCGGGCAGGTGTGCCTGGCCGGCACGCGCCTGCTCGTGCATCGCGATATCGCGGCCGTGTTCACCAGCAAGCTGCGCGCGGTGGTCGAGCGCCTGGTCGTGGGCGACCCGCGCGAAGCTGCCACGGAGGTGGGGCCGATCATCCACCCGCGTCAGCTCGAACGCGTGCAGGGCTTCGTCGAGCGCGCCGTGGCGAGCGGCGCGCGCGTGCTGTGGGGCGGCGCGCGTCATCCGTTCGGCGAGCAGTACTTTGCCCCGACGCTGCTCACCGGGCTGCGCCAGCACGACGAGATCGTGCAGCAGGAGGTCTTCGGCCCGGTGCTTACGCTGCAGACGTTCGCGAGCGACGACGAGGCCGTGGAGATGGCCAACGGCACCGACTACGGATTGGGTGGCGTTTGCTACGGCGAGCAGACGCACGCCATCGAGCTTGCGCAGCGCGTGCGCACGGGTTTCATCTGGGTCAACAGCTTCGGCATTCGCGATCTGGCGGCGCCGTTCGGGGGCATCAAGCGCTCGGGCGTCGGCCGCGAGGGCGGCGACTGGAGCTTCGAGTTCTTCTGCGACGTCAAGGATGTCGTCGTACCGAAACAGCCGTTCAGGGCGAGCTTCAGTCACCGCTGAGCCGCGCTTTGCACGAACAAGACACGAAGTGAGAGGAGAGCAACATGGGACAGATCGTCGGTGCGGCGTTGGTGTCGCATCATCCCGGCCTGATGCAGTGCGAGGAGTTCCGCGTGCTGCAGGGCGCCGGCGCGGACTCGGACTTGATTCCCGGCTATGCGCGCGTGCGCGAACGCATCGCGGCCGCGCGCCCCGATGCGATCGTGATCTTCGATTCGCACTGGTTCACCACGGGCTACCATCTGATCGACGCCGGCCGCCACTACGCGGGGATGTACGTCTCGGACGAGATGCCGTGGTA
This sequence comes from Pandoraea sp. CB10b_02, assembly GCF_002216225.1. Lineage (NCBI taxonomy): Bacteria > Pseudomonadati > Pseudomonadota > Betaproteobacteria > Burkholderiales > Burkholderiaceae > Pandoraea > Pandoraea sp. CB10b_02. The sequence continues at coordinate 20,489 of NZ_NJGW02000026.1, read as the reverse complement.
TCTGCACGGCGTCCCCTACGACTATCGCGGGCACCCGGAACTGGCGTTCCTGGTCGACGCCGTGGCGCGCGAGCGCGGCGTTCGCGCGCGCGCGGTGCAGCACCCCGACCTGCCGCGCCATTACCCAACGATCAACGTCATCAAGCAGATGCGCCTCGACGGGTGGCCGATCGTCACCGTAAGCTCGTGTCAGAACTGCGAGACGCAGCACTTTCTGCAGTCGGGCGAGGTGATCGGCGAAGCGATCCGGCGCAGTGGGCTGCGCGTGGTGATGCTTGCCTCGGGAGCGCTCAGCCACAGGTTCAACGGCATCGACTGGACGCCGAACCATCCACGCATCTTCCACGAGAGCAACGTGTCGCGTCCGGAGAACGTCGAGAGCGACAAGCGCGCGATCGCCGCGTTTCGCGACGGGCGCCACGACCGCATTCTCGCCGACTGGGACGAGGACTACCGCAAGCGGCCGTGGGAGGCGCACGGCGCGCATTACCTGCAGATGGTCGGCGCGCTCGGCGGCGCGCACTGCCGCAGCCCGGGCACGGTGCTCTCCGATTACGAGAACGCGCGAGGCACCGGCAACGTGCATATCTGGTTTGACACTGTCTGACGAGGCGAGCCCATGGATTTCGAATTTCCGCTGCGCGAATTGCCCGCCGTCATGCGCGGCCCGCGCGTCGAGCGTCGTCGCGTGCTGCTCGGCGGCAGCGCGTTCTGGGGCACGATCGTCGAAACGGGGCCTGAGCGTGGATGGCTGCGCCTGGACGACGGCCGCACGGTCGATCCGCAGACGGTCGCGCACCTGCCGCCGGTCGCCCCGTCGAAGATTATCGCCGTGCATATCTCCTATCGCTCGCGTAGCATGGAGACGCGCAACAAGCCGAAGCCGACGGACACGCCGACTTACTTCACCAAGCCGCCCACGTCGCTCAACGGCCACGGCGGACAGATTCTCAAGCCCGAGGATTGCCGTTACCTGAATTACGAGGGCGAGTACGCGGCGGTGATCGGGCGCACGTGCCGCAACGTGCTGCCCGACGAGGCGTGGGACTACATCGAAGGCTTCTGCCCGGCGCTGGACATGGGGCTGCAGGACTTTCGCGACACCGACCAGGGGTCGATGCTGCGCGTGAAGGGCGCGGATACGCTGTTGCCGATCGGCCCGGGCGTCGTGCGCGGGGTAAACCTGTTCGAGCAGACGTTGCGCACCTTTCGCAACGGGCGCATCGTGCAGGAGGCGCACATTGGCGACGAGACGATCTGGGGCCCGCACTACGTGATTGCGGATATTGCGCGGCACATCACCCTGGTGCCCGGCGACGTGATCCTCATGGGCACACCGTGCCACTCGCGCTCGGTCGACGCAGGCGATCTCGTGGAGTGCGAGATCACCGGGCTGGGGCGGCTCTCCGGCATGGTCGCGCGCATCGACGCGCCGCGTGCGGCGGCGCTGGGAGTGGGGCACGCGCCGGGCGACAGCCCCGAAGTGCGCCGCGTGGCGCTCGGTTTCGACGAGCGGGTGCCGGAGCGGTTCAAGGAAAACTATCGGCTCGCGGCACGACGACAGGAGCGACGGGAATGACAGGAGTGAGCGAATGAAGGTGACGATCATTGGTGCGGGCGCCATCGGCGGACTGATCGGCACGAGGCTCGCGGCGACGGGCGAGGCGCAGGTGAGCGCGCTGGCGCGCGGCGCGACGCTGGCGGCACTGCGCGAGCGCGGCTGGCGCGTGAGGCAGGGCGAAGCGCTGATCGCGGCGCCTGTGGCGGCTGCCCATCCGGTGGAGGAGGCGGGCAAGCTGGGCGTGCAGGACCTCGTCGTGATCGCCGTGAAGGGTCCGGCGCTCTCGCAGGTGGCCGCGTCGGTGACGCCGCTGCTCGGTCCGCAGACGATCGTGCTGCCGGCGATGAACGGCGTGCCGTGGTGGTTCTGCAAGGGCGTGGCGCCGTTCGGCGACGCGCCGCTGGCCAGCGTGGATCCGGACGGCGCCATCGGCGCCGCCATTGCGCAGGCGAACGTGCTCGGGTGCGTGGTGCATGCGAGCGCGGCCACGCCGGAGCCGGGCCTCGTCGATCACCGGATAGGGCGGGGGCTCATCGTGGGCGAGCCGGCCGGCGGCATGAGCGAGCGCGTGCAGCGTCTCGCGGCGCTGCTCGAGCGCGCGGGCTTCGAGGCGAAGGCGTCGGAGAACGTGCGTCTGGACATCTGGTACAAGCTGTGGGGCAATTTGACGATGAACCCGGTCTCGGCGATCACGGGAGCGACGATCGACCGGCTGCTCGACGATCCGCTGGTGCGTGAATTCTGCTCGGCGGCGATGCGCGAGGCCGCGGCCATCGGCGCGCGGATCGGTTGCGCGATCGACCAGTCGCCGGAGGATCGCCATGCGGTGACGGCGAAACTGGGGGCGTTCAAGACGTCGATGTTGCAGGACGTGGAAGCGCACCGTCCCATCGAACTGGATGCGCTGGTGAGCGTGGTCCGAGAAATCGGCCAGCGCGTGCAGGTGCCCACGCCGAACATCGACGCCCTGCTGGGCCTCACCCGCTTGTTCGGGCGGGTGCATGGGCTGTATTGACGGCGATCACCGCACTCCGGTATGCCGGTACACGCGGCTCAGGGCGAGCAGGCCGACTGCGGCGGCGGCCATCATGTAGAAGCTCGGCGCGAGTTTGCTGCCCGTCGCATTGATCAGCCACGTCAGGATGAACGGCGCAAAGCCGCCGAAGCACGTCACCGACAGGTTGTACGACAGCGACAAGCCCGTCGTGCGCGTCTTCACCGGGAAGATCTCGGACGCCAGCGCCGGCAACGGCGCGAAGTACATCGTCATGAGCACGCCGAGCAGGGTCTGCAGCGCCAGCATCACGCCGAAGCCGGGGTACGTCGAGAGCAGCCAGAACATCGGCCAGATCAGCACCAGCAGCGCGGCGGCTGCGATCATCATCGGCTTGACACGTCCCACGCGGTCCGACCACGCGCCGACGAGCGGCGACAGGAGCATCTGCACGATGCCGGTCGCCACCGTCGCCGCGAACGCCACCGACGCCGGCAGGCCAAGCTGCTTGATCGCATACGTCGGCATGTAGAGCACGAGGTACGTCGAGACGGTCGCCACGACCACCACCCCCACTGCCAGCAGCAAACGGACTTTCTGCTGACCGAGCGTGTCGCGCAACGGTGTCTGCGTCGGTTCGGCCTCCAGGAACTCGGGCGTCTCGCTCACGTGGCGGCGGATGTAATACGCCACCGGACCGATCAGCAAGCCGAACAGGAACGGCACGCGCCAGCCCCAGCTCTGCATCTGTTCGGGCGAGAGCGCACCGGTGAGGACCGCGCCGAAGCCCGCGGCGAGCAGTGTCGTCAGGCCCTGGCTCGCGACCTGGAAGCTCGCGAAGAAGCCGCGCCGGCGCGGCGCATGCTCGGCGAGAAACGCCGTCGCGCTGCCGAACTCGCCGCCGGCCGAGAAGCCCTGGATCATCCGCGCGAGCACGATGCCCATCGGCGCGAGCACGCCGATCGAGGCGTAGGTCGGCAGGAAGGCGATGATTGCCGTACCCGCCATCATCAGCACGATCGTGAGCGTGAGCGCTTCGCGGCGGCCCCGGCGGTCCGCATAGACGCCGATCACGATGGCACCCAGCGGCCGCATGAAGAACGATACGCCGAAAGTGCCGAGCGTGAGCAGCAGCGAGGTGGTGTCGTCGTGCGCGGGGAAGAACAGCTTCGCGATCGTGACGGCGAAAAAGCCGTACACGACGAGATCGAACCATTCGAGCGCGTTGCCGATGGACGCGGATATCACCGCGCGCCAGGTGTGAGAGGTATCGTCGCGGCCGACGCGGGCGCCGGCGGCAGTGGCTGTGCTCATGCTCATGTTGTCTCCTGTCGTTTTCGTGCGCCCTGCATGCAGTCGCGCAGGGCATGCGCTCCGTTGATTCGGATGCCGGTCCGGCGCGACGCGCGCGACACGCGCGACCGACGTGCCGGCCGTGCCGGCTGCGCCGGCGCAGCCGTTCAGCTTTTCGTCAGTACCTGCGCGATGGCACGCGCCACGGTGTCGACGTTGCGCGTGTTCAGACCCGCGACGCACATGCGTCCCGAGCGCAGCACGTAGACGCCGTGCGTCTCGCGCAACGCGTCCGCCTGCGCGGCGGACAAACCCGTGTACGTGAACATGCCGCGCTGCCCGATATAGCGCGCCGCCGCGTCATCGCTCAGGTGCGGGGCGAGGCGCGCGTGAATCTCGGCGCGCATCGTGGCGATGCGCTCTCGCATGCCGCCGAGCTCCTCCTCCCAGGCGCGACGCAGGGCCGGCGTGCCGAGCACCCGGGCGACGAGCCGCGCCCCGTGCGTCGGCGGATTGCTGTAGTTCGCCCGCACCGTGCCGGTGAGTTGCCCGAACACGCGCGAGGCCTCGTCGGGCGAGGCGCACACGACCGACAGCGCGCCGCATCGCTCGCCGTACAGCGAGAAGTTCTTCGAGAACGAGTTGGCGACCACGGTCGGCACGCCGGCGTCGGCCAGCGTGCGCACGGCGAAGGCGTCCGCCTCCAGTCCGTCCCCGAAGCCCTGATAGGCCATGTCCACGAACGCGATCACGCCGCGCTCGCGCAGTACCGGCGCGAGCATTTGCCATTGCGCCTGCGTGAGATCCACGCCCGTGGGGTTGTGGCAGCACGCGTGGAGCAGCACGATGCTGTGCCGCGGCAGGGCAGCCAGCGTCTCGAGCATGGCGTCGAAACGCAGCCCGCCGGTGGTGTCGTCGTAGTACGGATACGCCTGCACCGGAAAGCCCGCACTCTCGAATACCACGCGATGGTTGTCCCAGCTCGGGTCGCTGATCCACACGGTGCTGTCGGGGAAGTAGCGCTTCAGGAAGTCGGCGCCGACGCGCAGCGCCCCGCCGCCGCCGAGCGTCTGCAGGGTGGCGATGCGTGCCTCGCGACGCGCGGCGCGGTCCTCGCCGAAGACGAGCGCCTGCACGGCGTTGCGGTAGGCCGGCGTGCCGGCCATCGGCAGATAGGGGCGCGGGGCAATGTCCGAGAGGGCGGCCGCTTCGGCCTCGCGCACGGCGCGCATGACCGGCAGACGGCCGTCGTCGTCGACATAGAGGCCAATCGACAGGTTGACCTTGTGCGCGCGCGGGTCGCGGCCGAACGCTTCGTTCAGGCCGAGAATGGGGTCGCCGGGATAGGCGTCGACATGGGAGAACATGGGCGGTCTCGCTTGGTCTCGAATCACGGAAGTCAGGGAAGTCGGGAAACTCGGGGAATTTTGGAAACCGATTGTGTGCGACGGCCCTTTGCGGAACAATCAATCGATTCTGGTCCATTCATAAGCGAAACTTGATAATCGGCCCGCCATGCCCCTGACCCGCGTCACACTGCGCCAGTTCGAAGCCCTGGTCGCCATCGCCGAGTTGCACAGCTTCGCCGAAGCGGGCAAGCGCCTCGGCCTCACGTCATCGGCCGTGAGCCAGCTCGTGGCCGAGCTCGAGTCGGTGATCGGTTTTCGCATCTTCGATCGCACTACGCGCCGCGTGGCGCTGTCGAGCGCGGGGCGCGACTTCCTCGCGTCGGCCGAGTCGGTGCTGCGGCACGTGCAGGCGGCGGAGAAGACGGCCGACGACCTGCGCAACCGGGCGGCCGGGATCGTGCGCGTGGGCGCACCGCTGGTGCTGGCGAGCATGGCGCTGCCGGCCGCGATTCGCGCGTATGCGGCATTGCGGCCGAAGGTGGTGGTGCGCGTGGTCGACACGCCCGTCGACGCGCTCGTCGATCACGTGGGCAGCGGCGACCTCGATCTCGCCATCGGACCGAATCGCGCGACCGGCGCCCACGTCGCGGGCGAGCCGGCGTTCGACAGCCCGTGGGTGCTGTGGTGTGCGCCGGAGCATGCGCTGGCGCGCCGCCGCAAGGTGCGCTGGGAGGAGCTGCGCGACACGCCGCTCGTCGCCGCGGGTCGGGACCACGAGCGCAGCGTCGCGCAGATGCGCCTGTCGGCGCCGCCGGACGCACGCATCACGCCCATCGACGTGGTCGACAACGTGACGACCGCGCTTGGCGTGGCGGCGCAGGGCCTGGCCGCCACGCTCACGCCGGGTTACGTGGCGGCGCTCGCCCATCCGTTCGGACTGGTGATGCGGCGCGTCGTGTCGCCCGAGACGATCCGGCAGGTCTGCGTGTACCGACCGCTGGCACGCGCGGCTTCGCCGGCGGCCGAAGGGTTCGCACAATTCCTGCTCGAATGGCTGCCGCAATGGAATGCGCGGATGATGACGGCGTCGCGCGCGTGAGGGTTTGCACGAGCTCGCCCGGATTCCGATAATTCAAATTACGTTAAGCAAGCCGAATCGATTATTAAAATAACCGGCTGTCTTTTCGGGAGGAAATCCCGGTGAAATCTCCGCTCGTGGCGCTGTCGTTTATGCCACGATTGGTCTAGTGTTTACCTGACCTTGCGGAGCATTACACGGCATTGGTGTTTCGCACTGCTTTCGATGTGTCCCCTTGTCTCCTTCCCCCATGGAGGTAACGTGACCCGCGCCAAACAAGCTTCTTTGCCGCATCGCCGGCCGCTGACGATTGCCATCTCCCTCGCCTTTTTGCATGCCGGCGCCGTGCGCGCGCAGATTTATCCGGCCGCGACGATCCCCTCCGGCAGCAACCTCGATTACGAGCAGTATTACGACGGGAGCGTCGTTGCGAGCGGCACGATCGAAGGTTCGGTGACGATTCATCCGACGGGCACGTACCCGGCGCAGCTGGGCGGCGCCGGCGTGTCGGTGTTCAGGGGCGCGACAGTGACGATGAACCCGAATCTCGGCGTGCCTGGGCCGATCGTCATCACCTCGGACTATCGGGCAGGTGCACCGAATGACGCGTTGTACATCGCGTATGGCACCGTCAACATCGTGGCGAGTTCGGCCGGTGTGCGACTCGTCGGCAACGGTCCGTCGGTGCATGGCGTGTATATGCCCGAAGCGACGGGCGGCCCGTCGCTGCTCACCGGCGCGAACGTGAGCATCGAGACCAACGGCCTTGCCGCCGACGGCATGCGGCCGTATGGCGCGCGATCGACCATCGATCTGCGCGACACCGCCATCACTGTGAATGGGCAGGATAGCTGGGGCGTGCGTTCCTGGGGCGGCAGCAGCATCACCCTCACGGACTCGTCGATCACCGCAAAGGGCGCGCTCGGCACGGGCGCCGGCGCGAGCGCCGGGGGCGTGCGGGTCTACAACGGCTCCGTGGCCACCATCAACGGCAATTCGACGATCACGACTGCCGTGGACGGTAACCTCGGCCTCAACGTCGAGGCCGGTGGCACGCTCAATACGAATACCGATCCCGCAACGCCCGGCACGGTCACGGTCAGCACGAGCGGCGCGGGCAGCCACGCGGTGCGCATCGGTACGGCGAGCGCCAATCTGAATCGGCTCAGCGTGTCGACCACGCAGAGCGCCACCTATGGATTGACCGCGAGCGGCACGTCGAACGTTAGGGGCTCGCAGGTCGACGTGAGCACGCGCGGCGCGTCCTCCTACGGTATATGGATTTCCGGCAGCACGACGGCCACGCTTGCCACCGGCTCGATCACTACGCAAGGACAGTCGGCGCATGGCCTGCTCGCGGGCAGCGGGGCGGCCACGGTGAACCTGTCGGACTTCGCGATCGCCACGCACGGCACGCAGGGATATGGCATCTACGGCTGGACGGGAAGCACCACGAACTTTGCCGGCGGCAGCATCACGACCGATCAGGCAAGTACTTACGGCGTCTACGCAAACGCGGGAATGGTGAACCTGCTGCGCAGCAGCGCGACTGGCGCAGGCACTTCGGTCACGACGAGCGGGACCAACGCCTACGCCGTGCGTATCCAGAACGGCGGCCAGTTCAATGCGACCGGTGCGACGCTGCGTGCGACCGGGGCGGGCACGGCGGCCATTGTGTTCGACGCACCGCAGACGATCACCGGCTTGCAGGCGTCGGCTCCTACGCCGGCATTGCCGACGTTGCCTGCCACAACGCCCTTGATGGCGTCCACCGAGCCGCCGCCGCCGCTGGCCATTGTCACGCCCACGCCGGCGGCGCCGACCGAGCTCGGCAGCGATGTCGCCGCACCGGCTGTGGGGGGCGTCGGGGCGCGCGCGGGCGTGGCGGCGCCCCCGCGCGCCGGCGGTTACAACCTGAGCCTGCAGGACACGACCGTCACCTCCGATAGTGGCGTGGCGCTATGGGCTTTCGGGGGCGTTGCCAACGTCAGCGTCGTCAACAGCACACTGAGCGGCGGGGGCGGTGCCATCAACGCGACAACGCGCTCCGGGCTCGGCGCGACGCTCAACCTCGATGCCAGCAACGCTACGCTGACCGGGCGGATATATACGGATGCCACCAGCACGTCGGTCGTCAATCTGACTCGCAACAGCGTGTGGCACGTAATGGCGAGCTCCAACGTGACGGAGCTTACCAATACCGACAGTCTGATCGATTTTCCGGTGACGGCACTGCTTGACTCGGCGCCGACCAGCCAGGGGTCGTATCGCAGCGTGGCGATCGACAACGGTTACGTGGGCACCGGCGGTACGGTTACGCTCAACACCTACCTGAATGAAGGGGGCGCGCTCTCGAATCAATACAGCGACCGCTTGCTGATCCGCGGGGCGGCGAGCGGGACCACGTTGCTGCAAATCCGGCCGAGCGCAGGCAGCCCGGGACGGCTCACCTCGCCCAGCGGCGTGATCACCAACGACGAGGGGATATCCGTGGTGCAGGTGGCCGGCGCGTCGACAGTCGGCGCGTTCAGCCTGGCGGGCGGATACGTCGTGGCGCCCGATTCGCCATACGAGTACCGGCTATACGCCTATGGTCCGGGCTCGGTGCACGGCACGGCCGAAGCCTCGCAGAACCTCGTGAGCACGGGGGCGGGCCATTGGGACTATCGCTTGCAAAGCGCGTATGTGACGCCGGGCGGGGAGGTCGATCCGGAGGCGCCGGGCGATCCCGGCGGCGAAGTGGACGATCCGGTGCCGCCGGACGCTCGTCGCGAGGTCGCACCGCAGGTAGCGTCGTATCTGAGCGCACCGGTGGCGTTCCTGCACGCAGGATTGATGGACCTGGACTCGCTGCACCGGCGCCTGGGCGAGGTGCGCGACGATCGCGAACTCGGGCGCGATCGTGGACCAGGCGAGATGTTCATGCGCGCTTACGGGGGCAACTTCAAATACCGGTCGAATCAGAGCTTTCAGGCGTTCGGCTACGACATCAGCGGCGACTACGGCGCGATTCAGGTCGGCGGAAATCTGTTCAGGCAAGTCGACGATGACGGCACCTGGCGCTTCGGCGCTGCCGGGTCGATGGGCTGGCTGCACTATGAGCCCGTGGCCATCGATGGACCGAGCGCCACGCGCGCGAGCATCTACCGTTTGTACGGTTTCGGAACTTACCAGAGTCAGCAGGGCTGGTACGTGGACGGCATCGTGTCCGTTGGCTGGTTCAACGGGCGTACCACGACCGACGCGCGAGGCGAGGTCGCGCCCTTGCGGGGCACCAGCTATGCGGCCTCCGCCGAGGCGGGCTACCCGCTGGCGCTCTCCTACGGCCTGAACCTCGAACCGCAATTGCAGTTCGTCGGCCAACATCTCGCGTTTCGCAACATGACCGACGGCGACGGTCTGGCAGTCAACATCGGCTCGCAAAACCAGCTTACCGGACGCCTCGGCGTGCGGCTGACGCGGCCCGTCGAGGTCAGCACCGGCCGCGTAACGCCATACGCGGGATTCGACATCGTTCACGCGTTCGCGGGCGGCACCGGCGTGCAGGTCGGAGACGCGATGTTCCAGACGGGACGGTACGGCGACGCGATGCTGTTCTCGCTGGGCGTGAACGGCACGCCGTCGCGCAACTTCTCGATGCACGGCCGGGTGTCTTACCAAAAGAGCTTCGGCACCGGAGGGGTGCGCGGCGTGCTCGTGAACTTCGGCGCGAAGTACGTTTTCTGAACCTCGCGCCGGCAGCGCAGGGCGCTATGCCGCCACGCCCGGCTGAGACGGTTGTATGGCACCGCCACGGCATGGCCGCCTAGCGGTTTCTGGTTTCGGTGCGTGTCGCGAGCGTCGCGAGATCCTCGTTCAACTGGGCGCGCAGGGTGGCAATGGCCGCCGCCGTGTCGGCCGGCTTCAGTTCCTCGCGGGCGATGGCGTCGCGCAGATGGCGGCGCACGAGCGGGTCGCGCGCCTGCGTCAGCGTTTCGCGGTAGAAGGGCAAGACGTTCTCCGGATGGCCGCCGACGCGATACAGATGCGCGATTTCGTCGATGACGCGCAAGGCGCCGAACGCGGGGCTCCCCACGCCCGCCACGCCCGCCACGCCCGCCGGCGCGCCGAAGCCATGCGCGGCGCCCACGTGTGGCGCGGTCCAGGGCGGTGAAGGCAGCGGGGCCAGTGGGGCGGGTGGGGCCGGTGGGGGCGGCATGTCGCTCTGGGCGCGCGCGGCAGACGGCGGGCCGTCGGCCGCCGTCGCCGGGGGCAGGCATGCCGCGGTCAATGACAGCATGAGCGCGAGCGACGTCAGTGTCTGGCGCTTCGTGATCGTCTTCATATGGACTCCGTAATAAACGCGTTTCCCGGAAGGTCGAACGCATGGACGCAAGCCTACCGTCTTGCGATGCGGGCGCCCGCACGCGGTAACCGCGTGTAAGGCGGGGCGGGGATCCGCCGGCGGGCGGGTCGCAGGCTTCGGGGCCGTGGCGAAGATTTTCGAAGCGGCGCTCGCCGCGTGAGTCCCGCGCTCGCGTGGGGCGGCCCGGGTTCGGTCATTGAAACGACCTGGCGAGCGCGCGCGCCGCGTGTGTCGCGATGACGCCGCCTCTGTGCGGCGGTGAGCCGCCCGGTGACGCCGCCGAACCCGGCTCAGCCTTGACCGGCGGGCGTTCCGGGTATGCGGCGCCGTGCTGAAAGCTCGCGCGAAAGTGCCTATACTGATCCGGTCCGACTGCGCATGCCGCTTGCGGCGGCCTTCCCGGCCCCCATGGGCACGCGCAGGCATTTCCCCTTCTCTTGATGGAGCAATTTCCGTGTCGAACAGTCAATGGATCCGTGTCGAAACCGTGGACGGCGCCTTCGATGCCTATCTGGCGTTGCCGCCTGCGGGCAAGACGGCCAGTTCTCCCGGCGTCGTACTCGTGCAGGAAATCTTCGGCGTGAACGAGCACATTCGTGGCGTGGCCGACCAATATGCACTGGATGGCTACGTCGTTCTCGCACCGGACGTCTTCTGGCGTGCCGCACCGCGCGTCGAACTCGGCTACTCGGGCGACGATCTCGCTCGCGCGATGGAACTGCGCAAGTCGGTTGACGTCGAGAAGGCCGTGAAGGATATCGAAGCGACGACCCGGACGCTGCGCGCTCAGCTCGCCGACGGCGCGAAGGTTGCCGCCGTCGGCTATTGCTTCGGCGGCCTGCTGTCGTATCTGAGCGCGGCGCGCGGTCTCGTCGACGCCGCGGTGCCGTACTACGGCGGTGGCATTCACAACCACCTGGACGAAGCGGCGAATCTGAAAGTGCCCGTGCAATTCCACTATGGCGCGCTCGACACCCACATCACGCCGGACATCGTGAGCGCGGTCGGCGAAGCGGTGAAGACGCGCCCGAACACCGAGCTTTACGTCTATCCGGGCGCGGATCACGGCTTCAATTGCTGGGCGCGCGGCGCCTACCATCAGCCCGCGGCGGCGCTCGCGCATGGCCGCACGCTCGAGTTCCTCTCGAAGTGGCTGTCTCGCTGACCCGGCGAGCGCCGCGGCCGTTCGCCGTCATCGCGCCGCACCGGCGGCAAACGGCTGACCGCAAGGCGCGCTGCCGCTGCCGCTTGCCGTAAACGACGAAAGCCCGCTTCGGCGGGCTTCGTCGTTTTTATTGTCAGCATGCTCGGCCCGCGCCCGCCGGCGGCGTTGGCTAAAAAAGCCCGTCGCCGAAGCGACGGGCAAGGTCCTGTGCGTTGAACCGCTACGCACAGCGACAGGAGCCTTGGGCCACAAGCGAGCGAGGGCCGCAGAATCTCGCGAAAGCGCCGGCGTCTACACGCGCCGGCACGTCGTTATGCGCAGAACGCGCGTCGCGCCGCCGCCTCGCAACGAGGCGCACGGCGCGGCGGTGACATTACGAGCCGAAGTAGGTCGTGCCGGCGCGTTGTGCGGCGCCGACCGAGCCCATCGTGACGGGGGCGGCGGCCGATGCGGGCTGGGCGCTCGGCGCAGCCTTCGGGTAGACGGTGTCGTGCTGCACCACGAGACCGGCGCGCTGGGCCTGGATCAGTTCGTCACGCACCTGGGCGCGGCTCAGGGCGCTGGTTTGCGGCACCCACGAAAATTCGGACGGGCCGTCGAACGCGTCGCTGGCGAAAGCCGAACCGGCCGACACGGCCAGCATGGCGCAAACGAGGGCAGAGGCAATAAGGGGGCGCTTCATGGTATTTCTCCTGTCATTTGAAGGGGGCGATGCTCAATGCATCGTCGACAGTCACAGTCTATTGATGCGCGTATTGGTGATAAAGGCGAGTTTCGACAAGCAATTATTGTGTAATCGAGAATAATCGAGTGACGTCTGCGGAGGTTCCGATGCTTTATCTGTGGATCAAGGCCGTACATCTGATCTCGGTCGTCATCTTCATTGCCGGCATGGTGACGATGGCGCTGGGCGGACGCCTCGCGCAGCCGGAGTGGCGGCGCATCGCCCGGCGTGCGGACTATCGGCTCGCGTCGCCGGCGCTCATCGTGGTGTGGATCACCGGCCCGGTGCTGGCCGTGATGGCCCACTGGTGGAGCGCGCCCTGGCTCATGGCGAAGCTGGTCTTCGTGGTGGTCGTCTCCGCGCTGCACGGGCGGCTCTCGGCCACGTTGCGGCGCATGGAGCGGGACAGCGTTGTCCAGCCGGCGTCGCAGCCGAAGGCGCTTTTCGTGCGGGCCCTGCCAATCACGCTGCTGTCGATGGCCGTGGCCGTGGCGCTCGTGATCGTCAAGCCGTTCTGAGCGTGTGCCGGTTGCCCGGGCGCGTCGGCGAGCAGCGAGGCCGGTGAGGCGCCGGATGGGGAAGGAGGGGAAGGAGGGGAAGGAGGGGAAAGAGGAGAAAGAGGAGAAAGGAGGGGCGATGAAAGGGGGACGGGCGCCGGGCCTGCGCACGCCGCGGCTTGGAGCGGGCGCGTGCCCGATGTTACGCTCGGAGCGTCGCCAAGAACGAGGCCTGGTGCCGATGCCGATTACACGTGCGGTACCCCTGGACTTCCAGGGACATGACCGTCCCATCGGCGCGTTGGCGAAGGATTATCCGGATGGCTACGTCATCCGGCCGCACAGCCACCGGCGCGCGCAGTTGATGTACGCATGCACCGGCATCCTCGAAGTGCGGACCGATGCGTCGTACTGGGTAATCCCGCCGCAACGCGCGTTGTGGATTCCGGGGGAGATCACGCATGAAGTGCGCATGCGGGGAAAAGTGGAAATGCGCACGGTCTACGTCGACGTGGCGCGCTGCGGCATGCCCGCACCCGACACGCCTGTCGTCATTCGCGTGTCTGCGCTGCTGCGCGAACTGATTCTGCGCGCCATGACGCTGCCGGTGAACTGGTCCGCCGACGGCAAGGACGGGCTCATCATGGCCTTGCTGCTCGAAGAGATGGAGTGGAAGAGCGAGTCGCCGTTTCATCTGCAGGTGCCGCGCGACGCGCGTCTGCGCAAGATCTTCGACGCCTATCTGAGTACGCCCGCCGATGGCCGCAGCCTGCAGGACTGGGCGGAGCAGGTCGGCGCGTCGAGCCGCACGCTCGAGCGTCGCTTCATGACGGAGTTCGGCTTGCCGTTTCGCGAGTGGCGCCAGCAGATGCGATTGCTCGGCGCGCTGCCGCTGCTCGGCGCCGGGCGCCCCATCACGCAGGTCGCGCTTGAAGTCGGTTACGACACGCCGAGCGCGTTTTCCACCATGTTTCGCCGCTTCATGGGCGTGACGCCAAGCGAATACCTGTTGCGCGGCCGCGGCCCGGATTGAGCCAGTGCATGGCGTCCCACATGTCGTCGTAGACGGTCACGCCCTCGTCATAGAGCGGCGAGCGCTGGCGCCTCGAGCCAATGCCCACGAAGTCGATGCCGAGCTGGCGAGCCACCTTCAGGTCCCACACCCCGTCGCCGATGGAGACGATCGCACGCGGTTTGGTGATGCCATAGCCGAGCTGCGCGCGCTTGATCGCCTCGGCGACGAGCTGTTCGCGCGAACTGTATTCGGACGCCGTGACCAGCATGGCGTCGGTGTAGTCGGTGGCCACGCAGCGCAGCTTGCGATGACTTACCTGCCGGATGCCGCCCGTGGCGAACACCACGCCCCAGCGCGAACGGTGCGCCGCCTCGACGAAGGCGCGCGCGCCCGGAATCTCGGCCAGCCCGTGGGCGTTGAGCAGCGCGGTGAAGCGCTCGTCGATCTCGTGCTCGAAGCGCGCCAGATCGTGCGGTTGGGGCAGCGCCCGGCCGTGTTCGACGTGCGCCTGGATCAGAATGCCGGTGTCGGTGTGATGCGGATAGCTGCCCCAGTCGGTGCTCAGATCGCCGAATTCCAGCGACTGCATGGCGCCGAGCAGCGCGCGCTGGTGGATGCGCACGGAATCCGTCAGCGTGCCGTCGACGTCGAGAACCAGAATGCTGTCTTTTTCGAAGCTCGCCTGCATGGCTGAAGAGGGGTTCCTGCGGTCACTGGAGGGGGTTGCGCCAAAGTCTCGGGTGTTTCGGAGTGTACGAACTCGGCGCGTCAAAAAAAACGCGGCGGATGACACCCGATACGCCGTTTGCGACATGCAGGACTACGTTATTTGATAGCTTGACGTGCATCAAGAGGGTGACCCTGCCGGCTTGCGAGTCTGACCGGCGTTCGCTACACCACCGCGCCGCGCAGGCTCGGCGGCGCTTCGCGCAGCAGCGACGCGAGCCGCCGCAGGCCGCTCGCGAGCCGCTCGGGCTCCTTCACGCCGCCCAGCGAGATGCGGATGGCGTTGGGGGCGTCGGGCGCCAGGCAGAAGGCGTCGGCCGGGGTCACCGCGAGGCCCTCGGCGCGTGCGGCCATCGTCAGCTCGCGCGCCGTCCACGGCGCCGGCAGCGGCTGCCACAGATGAATGCCCTGCGCGATCGCTTCGTTCGTTCCCTTCGTTTCCCTTGTTTGCTTTGCCTCCTTCGCGATTCGCCCGCCGCCCAGAATGCCGGCCGCGATCGCCTGACGCTGCGCCGCCGCGGCGCTTACACCGGCCAGAATGCGCTCGGCCATGCCGTTGTGAATCCACTGCGTGGCGAGCCCCGTCATGAGCGGCGGCGCCATCAGCGCGAATGCGCGCAGCGCCGTGAGAAAGGCGTCGCGCCGGCTGGCGTCGGCCAGGCGGACGTAGGCCGTGCGCAGGCCCGGCGTGAGGCACTTGGACAGTGTGGCAACGTAATGCACACGGTGCGGCGCGAGACGCGCAAGCGGCGGGGGCGCGTTGCGCGCGAGGCGCCAGTAGGGATCGTCCTCGATGAACGTGAGGTCGAGGGTTTCGGCAAGCTCGAGCAGCTCGCGGCGGCGCTGCTCCGGCATGGTGCGCGTCGTCGGGTTCTGCAGCGTCGGATTCAGATAGACGAGCCGTGCGCCGTGTTCGCGCGCGCGGGCGGCGAGGGCGTCGGGCAGCATGCCCTCGCCGTCGGTCGCCACGGCCTCGAGATGGCGCCCGAGCGTGCGCGCCGCACTGCGCAGTCCAGGGTAGACGATCGGCTCGCACAGCACCGTGTCGTCGCGCGCCGTGTCCGCGAGCAACAGAGCCGCCAGCGTGGCCTGCGCGCCGGGGCATACGAGTATCTCGGAAGGCTCGATCGAACCGAGCATCGGCGCGAGCCACAACGCGCCGGCCTGCCGGTCGGCCATTCCGCCGTCGCCCAACTGATACGCCATGAGCCGCGAAGCGTCGGTATGCCGGAGCACTTCGTCGACGCCCTGCCGCAGCAGCTCGCCCAGGAAAATGTCAGCGGGCGCGGGCGGAATGTTCATCCCCAGATCGAGGACCTGGTCGAGCGCCACGCGCGGCGTACTGACGAACGTGCCGAGCGGGCCCCGGCCTTCGATCGCATGACGCTCGCGCGCCCGGTTGTAGGCCCGCGTGACCGTCGTGAAGTCGATGCCGAGCCACGAAGCGAGCTCGCGCTGCGCGGGCAGGCGGTCGCCGGGACGCAGCCGGCCGTCCGCCACGGACTGCTCGATGAAGCTTGCCAGCCGCAGATACCGCGGACCTTTGCCGGTGGCGAGTGCGGGCTTCCAGAAGGTGGCACGCAGGGTGTCGTGGAAGGCGTCCATGGGAAATGTGGTGGTATGTATGGATATTTTGCCGACGAAGGCGTGATTTGCTGAGTGTAATTTGCATACATGAGGGCGGCAACCGCGAAAATGCGTGGCACCGGCGCCCGTCGCGCCGCTCCTCGCGCCGCAGGGCTGTGCGCGATCGACGGGGTGACGTGACGGAGCGGCGGAACCGCACTCGCACGGACCCAGCGGCAATCATCGTTAACAATCAACGACTTACGGGGCGAAATCGCGCGCGAAAGCGTTGACACTTGCATTGACGCCATGTATAGTCGCAGGCTCCGGTTTTTCCGGCGGTATGCCCGTGCCCAATGCAAAAGGCTTTTGCATCAAGCGTTTAGATGCGGACAAACCGCGGGTTTGGCTGGAGAGTACGCAGTAAAGTCGCATGGCGGTCCGCCTTGACTGCCACGCTTTTGACACATTTAGGAAATCACAATGCCAACGATTAACCAATTGGTCCGCAAGCCGCGCACCTCTGCTCAAATCAAGAGCAAGAGCCCGGCCCTGCAGGACTGCCCGCAGCGTCGCGGCGTGTGCACCCGTGTGTACACCACGACGCCGAAGAAGCCGAACTCCGCTCTGCGTAAGGTCGCCAAGGTGCGCCTGACGAACGGTTTCGAAGTCATTTCGTACATCGGTGGTGAAGGCCACAACCTGCAGGAACACTCGGTCGTGCTGATCCGCGGCGGTCGTGTGAAGGACTTGCCGGGTGTGCGTTACCACATGGTGCGCGGCAGCCTCGACACGCAAGGCGTCAAGGACCGTAAGCAGGCCCGTTCGAAGTACGGCGCGAAGCGTCCGAAGGCCTGAGCGGCTGAGCGGATATACGTTCGGTGATGGTGTTCATCGTCACTGAGTAAGTGGTCACTCGGCCGAGAAGCGGCTAGTAGGTGGCCTGGAGCCTGGCTCCAACTGAATTTATTAAGGAAGAAATCATGCCGCGTCGTCGCGAAGTCCCCAAGCGCGAAGTGTTGCCCGATCCGAAGTTCGGCAACGTTGATGTCGCTAAATTCATGAACGTGCTCATGCTTGCCGGCAAGAAGTCGGTGGCCGAGCGCATCGTTTATGGTGCTTTCGAGCAGATCCAAACCAAGGCGGGCAAGGATCCGCTGGAAGTCTTCAACACCGCTCTCGGCAACGTGAAGCCGGTCGTTGAAGTCAAGAGCCGCCGTGTTGGCGGTGCAAACTATCAAGTTCCGGTCGAAGTGCGTCCGTCGCGTCGTATGGCATTGGCGATGCGTTGGTTGCGTGAGGCCGCGAAAAAGCGTAGCGAGAAGTCGATGGCCCTGCGTCTCGCAGGCGAGCTGATCGAAGCCTCGGAAGGCCGTGGCGGCGCCATGAAGAAGCGTGACGAAGTTCACCGCATGGCCGAAGCCAACAAGGCATTCTCGCACTTCCGCTTCTGACGCAGGCAGGCAGTACCTAAAGCAGAAACCGGGGCGGGTGCGCATGAAAAATTGCGCCTCGCCCGTTTGTGTTAGTAGCCCCCTCAAAAATGGCGGCTACATTGAAAGAGGCTTAAAGTGGCTCGTACAACCCCTATCGAGCGCTACCGCAACATCGGTATCAGCGCTCACATCGACGCCGGCAAGACCACGACGACCGAGCGCATTCTGTTCTACACCGGTGTGAACCACAAGATCGGTGAAGTGCATGATGGCGCCGCGACGATGGACTGGATGGAGCAGGAGCAGGAGCGCGGCATCACGATCACGTCGGCCGCCACGACCTGCTTCTGGTCCGGCATGGCCAACAACTATCAAAAGCACCGCATCAACATCATCGACACCCCGGGTCACGTCGACTTCACGATTGAAGTCGAGCGTTCGATGCGTGTTCTCGATGGCGCGTGCATGGTCTACTGTGCCGTGGGCGGCGTGCAGCCGCAGTCCGAAACCGTGTGGCGTCAGGCCAACAAGTACGGCGTGCCGCGTCTGGCGTTCGTCAACAAGATGGACCGCACCGGCGCGAACTTCTTCAAGGTCTACGACCAGCTCAAGACGCGCCTGAAGGCCAACCCGGTGCCGGTGGTGGTGCCGATCGGCGCCGAGGAAAACTTCAAGGGCGTGGTCGACCTCATCAAGATGAAGGCGATCATCTGGGACGAGGCAACGCAAGGCATGAAGTTCGACTACGTCGACATTCCGGCCGAGCTGCAGGCCGACGCCCAGAAGTGGCGCGAGAGCATGGTCGAAGCCGCTGCCGAGTCGAGCGAAGAGATGATGAACAAGTACCTCGAGGAGGGCGACCTCACCGAGGCTGAAATCATCCAGGGTCTGCGCACGCGTACCATCGCCTGCGAAATCCAGCCGATGCTGTGCGGTACCGCGTTCAAGAACAAGGGTGTGCAGCGCATGCTGGACGCCGTGATCGACTTCCTGCCGTCGCCGGTCGACATTCCGCCGGTCAAGGGTACGGACGAGAAGGAACAGCCGGCCGAGCGCAAGGCCTCGGACGACGAGAAGTTCTCGTCGCTGGCGTTCAAGATCATGACGGACCCGTTCGTCGGTCAGCTGATCTTCTTCCGCGTCTACTCGGGCGTCGTGAACAAGGGCGACACGCTGCTGAACTCGGTCAAGGGCAAGAAGGAACGCCTGGGCCGTATCGTGCAGATGCACGCCAACCAGCGTGAAGAAATCGACGAAGTGCGCGCCGGTGACATCGCCGCCGCCGTGGGCCTGAAGGACGCCACGACGGGCGATACGCTGTGCGATCCGTCGGCGCCGATAGTGCTCGAGCGCATGGTGTTCCCGGAGCCGGTGATCTCGCAGGCCGTCGAGCCGAAGACCAAGGCCGACCAGGAGAAGATGGGCCTCGCCCTGAACCGCCTGGCGCAGGAAGATCCGTCGTTCCGCGTGCGCACCGATGAAGAGTCGGGCCAGACCATCATTTCGGGCATGGGCGAGCTCCACCTCGAAATTCTGGTCGATCGCATGAAGCGCGAATTCGGCGTGGAAGCCAACATCGGCGCACCGCAAGTTGCTTACCGCGAAACCATTCGCAAGTCGGCAGCGGACGTCGAAGGCAAGTTCGTCAAGCAGTCGGGCGGTCGCGGCCAGTACGGTCACGCTGTCATTACGCTTGAGCCGAGCGAGCAGGGCGCGGGCTACAAGTTCATCGACGAGATCAAGGGTGGCGTGATCCCGCGCGAATACATTCCGGCCGTCGACAAGGGTATTCAGGACACCCTCGCGACCGGTGTGCTCGCCGGCTTCCCGGTGGTCGACGTCACGGTTCGCCTGACGTTCGGTTCGTACCACGATGTGGACTCGAACGAAAACGCGTTCCGCATGGCCGGTTCGATGGCTTTCAAGGAAGCCATGCGCCGCGCCAACCCGGTCATCCTCGAGCCGATGATGGCCGTGGAAGTGGAAACGCCGGAAGACTACATGGGCAACGTGATGGGCGACCTGTCGAGCCGTCGCGGCATCGTGCAGGGCATGGACGACATGGTGGGCGGCGGCAAGATCGTGCGCGCCGAAGTGCCGCTGTCGGAAATGTTCGGCTACTCGACGTCGCTGCGTTCGCTGACCCAGGGCCGCGCCACGTACACGATGGAGTTCAAGCACTACGCTGAAGCTCCGAAGAACGTGAGCGAAGCCATCATCAGCTCGAAGAGCAAGTAATTTGACGGGTGTTCGCATCGCGCGATGCGCACACCCAACTCACTGTTAAATCGTCTATTCAGTATCTGAGGATTCGGAAATGGCAAAGGAAAAATTCGAGCGGACCAAGCCGCACGTGAACGTTGGCACCATCGGTCACGTTGACCATGGCAAGACCACCCTGACGGCCGCTATCGCAACGGTTCTGTCGTCGAAGTTCGGCGGCGAGGCGAAGAAGTACGACGAAATCGACGCGGCGCCGGAAGAAAAGGCACGCGGCATCACGATCAACACCGCGCACATCGAGTACGAGACGGCCAACCGCCACTACGCGCACGTTGACTGCCCGGGCCACGCCGACTACGTCAAGAACATGATTACGGGTGCTGCGCAGATGGACGGCGCCATCCTGGTTTGCTCGGCTGCTGACGGCCCGATGCCGCAAACGCGCGAGCACATTCTGCTGGCCCGTCAGGTTGGCGTGCCGTACATCATCGTGTTCCTGAACAAGTGCGACATGGTG